>CAXBID010000050.1:0-18704 GCA_963975495.1 uncultured Flavobacteriaceae bacterium
AAATTATTGCTTCCACTTCCGTAATAATCATAGGTTAAACAGTTATCAACTTGAATAGTGCCTCCTCCTTGATTGCTTAATGTAGTAGTTATGTTATTTCCATAGTAATTGCTTGTGAAAATAGAGTTGCTAATGTTTAATAATGAAGACGCGTAATTGTAAATACCAACCCCTGCATAATATCCAAAAACATTATTGCTGAATAACAAAGTATCTGTCATATAAAAGTAAAGGGCACTAGATAAAATGATATTATTGGTTATCAATACGTTTGATGTATTGGTATAAATAGTAATAGAGCTTCTAATAATATTACCTTGAAATAATACATTATTAAAAGTGTCTGTGCTACCCAAATAAATTCCAGAAGTAATATCATTATCAAAAAAAGACACATCGGTAATGATGGAAGTGTTGGCTGACTCTTGAATATCACTTATTTTTAAACCTTTAACAGTTGTGTTTGATGCTCCAGCATCTAAATAAATTCTCCCAACTTCAGATTTATAACTGGCATCGCCATTGGAGCGGCCAATAATAGTAAGGCCTTTGTTTATGGTTATCTCGCCATAACTGGTGGCGCTTTGTTGTACGTAAATGATATCGCCATTTGCGGCGGCATCAATAGCAGCTTGTAAATCTGTAAAGTCTGCCGATGTATTGGCGTTGTTGTTTACGGTGTGTGTGGTTTGGGCAAAAGCGCAAACAGAACTTAGTAAAAAGCATATAATGAATGACTTTTTAGTTTTTAAAATAAAATTTTTCATGATTTTTGATTTTAATAGATTAATTAATTTTTACTTAAAACAAGACATAGGTTGGTTATGTTAGAAACAACAAGTGTCATTTCTAAGGAATGGGTTTGAGGCGATTTTTAAAAAGAATAACTCAACAAAAAGGTTTTTTTGAAAAGCTTTGTAAGTAACTACGACGTGTTTTTCATGAGTTTTAATGTATTGATTAATAGCATAGTAAACATACAATAAGATGTTGTACCAAAAAATCCCCAGTACTGGGGATATTTATGTTTTTGGTCGAAAACTTTATCGTTTAACGGTTAGCTTTTAACTTATTGCTTAATAATACGTTTAGTTATTATGGTATTATCTAATACTATTTTTAGCAAATATATTCCAGAGTTTAAATTCCGCATATTAATTACAGAAGTTTCAGGGTTTAGTTTTTCTTTTAAAACCAAACGCCCACTCATATCATATAAACTAGCTTCGGCTTTGTTAGAATTGTTCAGTTTTATATTTAGGGTGTTTTTAGTTGGGTTGGGGTAAATGTTTATATCATTAATGGCCAATTCCTCTGTGCTTAAAGCTGCATCAATAAGTATAGTTATATTGGCTCTGTTTATGGTTAGGTCAGGAAGCAAGTCGTTTGTTATTTCGCAATAATAAACACCACTATCCGATTCTTGTGCATTAACAATAGTATAACTTATGGCATTTGCTCCATTTATTGCAACATTATCTTTATACCATTGGTACTCATCTCCAGCACCTTTTGATAAAACGGCTTTGTTAAGACTGGTATCATCTATATTTAAAATGATATCAGAACCTGGTGCAAACTCTAAATTTTGTGCTATATCCTTGGTGCGTTGTGGCGAGTAAGTTAGACTTGTATAATTGTTAGCCATTACTAATGGTTCTAAATCACTAAAATTAAAAAAATTATCTTGAATTTGAAGATTGGAATTGCCTATGGCATCTATAAATGCTTGCGGAATAGCACCCTCAAACTCATTTCTATACGCTAATACATCACTAATGCCAGCCAATTCAGCAGGTAGTGTTCCAGTTAAGCCACACTCAACAATACGCAGTCTTAACAATTTAGGTAGATTAAAGAGTTCTGGTTGTAAAGGTTGTGTTAAAGGTATTTGTGTTAGGTTTAGCCATTCTAAGTCTTGCAGGTTAGCGATTTCTGGAGGAATGCCATTCGATAATAACAGTTGTTTAGATTGTTGCCCACCTAATATTAACATTTTTAGTTTTGTAAGTGTCCATATTTCTGCGGGTATTTCACCAAAAATATTATTGTTTATAATGACTAATGTTTCCAATTCCGTTAAATCTCCAATTTCTGGCGGGATAATTCCAACTATGGAGCCGCTGCCATCATATAATTCCAAAGATATAACTCTATCTGTAATAGGGTCAAAACCAATTCCATAAGTAGTCCAATCATGTATAGGTTTGGTAATAGCCCATGGGGTGTCCCAATTAGCCCCATCAAAAGCGTTATAGATAGCTATTAGTGCATCGTAATCTGGGTGGTTTGATGGGATGTCTCCCAATCTAAAAAACTCACTCCTTAAAGTAAGTCCGGGAACTAGGGTGCTTGTTATTTCATAAAAATAGAACCATTTGTAATCATCTGATGAAGTGATGGTTATATCAACACTGGTATTATTACCAATTGTCCCACCTTGGCTACCGTCTGCATTTATTCTAGACCAGGTAAGCGTATTTTGTGCCCCGCTTACACCTTCCGCAAACAATGTTGTACTGCCGCCAACAGCAACCGCTTCATTGTAAGGCTGGCCAATGTTTTTTTGTGGTGCATAAACAAAATTACTGCCTATTTTGGTTTGGTAGCTTGCAAATTCGTTTTCAAAATCTCCAAACTGAAATTTATTGTTATCAATATAAAAGTCTGTTAAATTATTTAGACCAGTTAAATCCGGAATATTTCCTTCTAATTGGTTATAACTTAGAAGTGCCCATTCTAAATTTGTGCAATTTTGTAGTGATGTAGGAATGTTGCCAGTTAACCCATTAGTTTGGAATAGAATCAATTGACGAAGCTTAGTTAAATCACCAATGCTTGAAGGAATTTCGCCCGATAAATTTGCGCCTTGAATCCAAAAAACCTCAAGTTCGGTTAAATCTGTAAGTTCAGAGGGAATAGATCCAATAACATTGTTGTTAGTAAGATTAATACCAGTTACTCTTCCATTGGTTTCTGTAATGCCAAACCAAGTAGAAATTGGTTTAGTTGTATTTAACCAATTGGTGTTGTTTGTCCAAGTATCGCCGTTTGTGCTGTTGTATATTGTTACTAACGCATTATAGTCTGGGCTCTCAGTAGGCGGTATGCCCACCTCATACGTTCCTACAACATAACTTAAATTAAAAACTAATGTATTAAATGCAATGCAATCGTAGATACCAAGTTGGTTTGCTGTGATATTCGAAATTTGGAAATTGGGTTGTGTAGTATCTGTTATATTGGGGTTTGAATTTATATCAATAGGTGTGCCATTAAAGTACCATTGGTATATGGTATTTTCTCCTGAGATTAATTCTGAAGTAAAATCCACATTATCTCCAATACTTATTAATTTAGTTGTAATGGTTGTATTAATTGCTTTCTGTGGCGAGTAAACATAACCAACACCTAACTTGTTTTGATAATTAGTGAAAGAAGGTTCTAGATCTCCAAATTGAAAGTTATTGTTATTTATATAAACATAATTTAGGTTGTTATTGGCAGAAATATCGGGAAAAATTCCACTTAAATTATTATGATAAAGAGCAAGTCCAGCCAGCTGATTGAGGTTGGTTATGGATTGTGGAATAGCGCCTGTAAGGTTATTGCCTCCAAGTTCTAAATTAAAAAGATTGGAAAAATTTCCAATTTCATCGGGGATTTCACCAGTTAAATTGTTATTGTTTAAATACATAGCTGTAACCCTAGTGTTGCCATCGCCACGCAATGTTCCTAAACCGTACCATGTGTTAATTGGAGCATCGGTAAGCCAGTTGGTATTATTTGTCCAGTTGTCGCCATCGGTAGCATTATAAAAAGCTACCAAATCATTGTATTCTGGGTGTAAGGTGTTAACCCTGTTTAGGGTATGTATCGCTGTTCTTAATGTAAGTCCAGTAATGGTTGAATTAAAAGCATAACATTGATAAACCCCCATTTCGTTTAGCTGTACGTTTTGCAGTTCTAAAGATGTAGTAGTGGCACCGTTTATAGCGTTTCCATCCAGATACCATTGGTGAAAGGTGTTCGTGCCACTAACAGGAGCAGCGTTAAGCGTTATGTTGTCTCCAATATTTAGTGTCTGTTCTGTTATAAAGTTTTCATCGGGGTTTTTTTGGGGCGCATATATAAATTGAGCTAAGTTTGTCTGATAAAAATTGAAATCAGTCTCAAAATCTCCAAATTGAAAGTTGTTGTTTTCAATTCTCAACTCATTTAAGTTTGGTAAACTAGTTAGTTCTGTTGGTATTAAACCCGTCATATTATTGTCTTGCACATTAATTCTGAAGAGGTTTGTATTGTTAGCTAGTTCTAAAGGTATACTTCCAGATAGGTTATTACCTTGAAGATATAATGAAGACAAGTTTGTCATATTTCCAATTTCAGAAGGAATAGCACTTGATACTCCAGAACTTCTTAAATCTAGGTCTATTAAATTTGATAATTGACCAAAGGTTGAGGGTATAGCGCCTGAGAATTGATTGTTACCTAAAGCCAATATTGTTAAATTTGATAAATTCCCTAACTCTGGAGGCAGAGCACCAGTTAAAAAATTTGTATGAAGTGAAAGAAAGGTAAGACTTGAGAAGTTACCAATTTCACTTGATATATTTCCGCTTAATTGATTACTGCCTAAATTTAATACTTGTAAATTATTAAGTAATTGATATTCTGACGGTATATTTCCTATTAAGTTATTACCAAAGAGGCTTATTCTAAATAGATTATTGATGTTCGCTAATTGAGAAGGTAGAACTCCTCCAATGTTATTTTGGTCAAGAACTAAATCTACCAAAAATTCAAGATTTTGTAATTGTCCTGACAAGGTTCCGCTAAGGTTATTATCCTGAATCCAAATAGCACTAACGTGCTCTTCCCCATTAGAAAACACAGTAGTAATACCAAACCAAGTAGATACTGGAGTTGCAGTATTCCAATTGGTGTTATTTGTCCAATTATCTCCATTTGTGGCATTATAAAAGGCAATTAAAGCATCCCGTTCACTTTGTGGTACTTGCGAAAAGATGCTGTAGGTGCTCAAGAGGGCTACGGTAAAAAAAAGTAATAATCGTTTCATAACGAGAGGGTTTTAAAGATTAATTAATAGCTTCTCAAACTTACGGAACGCTTTAAAGCCAAAAAATCCCCAGTACTGGGGATATTTAGGTTTTTGGTCGAAAAGTTTATCGATGAATGGTTGGTTTATTCCTTAATGATGCGTCTATTGGTAGTCCCGCTTTTTGAATATAGCCTTAGGATATAAATGCCCTTTGAAAGTCCTGAAATATCCAAGGTTTTGTTTGGCAATTCAATTTTCGATACCAACTTGCCAGTTATATCAATGATGTCAATAGTCTCTATTTCGATATCTGACTCTATATTTACTTGATTGGAAGCAGGAACAGGAAACACTTTTAAATTTGTTTTTTTTACCAATGAAGTAACAGATAACGTACTTTTATCCACTTTAAATAACCAAAAATCAGTACTGCCTACGGGTGCTTCGGTATTATCCCCAGAAAGGGAATCTACGTTACTTGCAATTACAAAATTGCCATCACTGGTAATTAAGATACTTTCTGGGTATTCAGTTGAGTCTGTGCCAAAAGTTTTATCCCCTGTAACATTGCCAGTTGCATCTAGTTCTACAACCCAAATGTCATTGCTTATGCTATTCTCAGTCTTATCACCTGAAATATTTGACAAAGATTCTGCTCCAACAATATAGCCGCCTCCAGTTTTTTCTGCCAAAAAAGGTGTGTAATCATCATCATTACCACCAATACTATTTTGCCATTGTATAGTCCCGGCATTATTAATTTTTATTAGCCACAAATCATATCCACCGTTGGATGCTTCGGTTTTTTCTCCACCAATGCCAGAATTATTTTCTCCACTAATAAGGTAACCGCTATCTGAAGTGCGTATGATATCAAAGTTGTATGAGAAGGATCCTGAAGTACCACCAAAAGTTTTTTGCCAATCAATTGTGTTTGTGTTGCTTATTTTAATGATCCAATAGTCTTCATCGCCTCGTGTGGCTTCTGTTTTATTGCCAGAAACTCCTGAACTAGACGTACCACTGATAATATAACCACCATCTGGGGTCAGTCTCAGTTTTCCCAAAATTTCATCTTCGCTTCCACCAAATGTTTTATCCCAGATAATGCTGCCAGTACTAGTGGTTTTAACAACCCAATAGTCAACACCTCCATTAGAGGCTTCTCCCTTGTTTCCAGATATATTTGAACCTGAACTTCCACCTATAAGCAAATCTCCAGATGTGGTTTCCACGATGCTTTCAGGATAATCTTCTAAATCACCACCAATGGTTTTGTCCCAAACAATGGTGCCGGTGCTATTTATCTTGACTATCCAAAAATCATAATCACCTTTTGAGTTTTCGGTTTTATCTCCCGATACGTTCGAGTTTGATATACCAACAATAGCAAAGCCTCCATCGTTGGTTTCAACAGCCGAAGCTGCATAATCTTCATTACTACCACCTATGGTTTTCTCCCATTGCACTACACCTAAATTATTGGTTTTTACAATCCAAAAATCAGCATCACCTTTCGAATCTTCAGTTTTATCGCCAGAAATATTAGATTGGGACTCACCTACAATTAAAAAGCCACCATCCGAGGTATTAATCATGTTTTCAGCAAAATCAAAATTATTACCACCAATAGTATTTTGCCACAGTATTTGGGCATTTAGATTGAAAATTAAAAAAAGTGACAGTGTGATAAAGAGTAGAAATGATTTCATAAAAAGAGTTTTAGTATGGGTTAATATTGTACATGACAAAAAAATTAAAATGGTATATAAACGTCATAATTTCAGCATATTACGTCTTATCTGTTGCGTAGACCTCACAGGTTTATCCCGAAGCGTCCTGTGAGGTCTTTGTAATCCTGAAAATTGCAAATAAGTTATATTACTCAAAATAAATTTTGTCATGTTCTTATATGGGTTAATTAAAAGTTAAATCAAAATTAGGGAACTGTAATCTATGTGGAAATACCCAATACTGGGGATATTGATGTTATTGGTCGAAAAGTTTATCGATGAATGGTTGATTGTTGAAAAATCATCAAAAGCTTTCGTGGAATTTAATAGGATTAATCAACCAAAGTTAAATCAGTTTCAAAAGTAGTATTGCCATCAACTTCAGCATATGTTAATTTATTTCTTACTTTATTGAATGTGAGAGATACGTCGTTACCATTGTCTCGAAGTAGTATCTGGTTACCATTTTGCGTATATGTTCCATTAAAATTAAGTACTTCTCCAGCTCCTCCACCAATACTATAAGCCACTATTTCTGAACCCGTCCATCGATTATTGTCATCAAGTGTTATGTTAATGTTTGACTTATAGTCTCTAATGCCATCTCTAAAAGTAACAGATGTACCAAAATAGCTACCAATAGCATTTTCTGGATAAATAATTCTGCTAGCGGTTTTTGCATGTAATGCATAAGGGACACTTAACAATTGACTTGTACCAGTAATGGTATAATTTGTACCGCCAGTAGGGTCGGTTTCTGTTTTAATAAAATAATTATCGCTCGACCAATCTATATCGTTAAAAATATCTGAAGAAGTTCCTGTACCAATTTCTATGCTTACCAAACCATTTGCGTTGGTAGATTGTGAATGGGTTTCTGTGTAAACCGCAGTACCATTAATGGATGTTTTTAAAATACTTATTTGCATACCAATAGTAGTATTGGCTACAAGGTTATTATTTGCATCTCTTATAACAGCTTGGTAACTGAATTTCTCTGGAGCCTGAGCAAAAATATTCGTTAGAACTAATAATGCTATACTTGTAAATGTATTTTTCATAGAATTAATTTTTAATGATTTTGAAAGTTTTTATAACCATGTTGTCTTCTAAAATATTTAAATAATAAATGGCACTATTTAATCTTTCCATATTTATGGTCTCATTTATATCTAAATTCTTTTTGGTTTCCAATATTTTACCATCAGCACCAAACAGTTGATAATCGAGTTTAACATTGTTACTTTGATTAAAAGATAGCATAAGATAATCTGTTGTTGGATTCGGAAAAGCGGAAACCTGAAGATTTATGCTTTTGTAATTTTCTAAACTTAAGCTATTGGAAATTTCATAAGCCTGTTGTATGCCCTGAGAAACAGTATAAGTTCCATCAGAATTTTCATTAAACACTAATTGGCCTAAGGAATACTCAATGGTTCCACCGCTTCCTGTTGCATTTCCGCCAGACGTGTATGTGCTTTCTTGGGCTTGGGCAGTTCCTATATAAAGAAAGGAAATAAGAAGTAGTGTGTTTTTAAATTTTCCCATAATATTTAATTGCTTTTTATGAATTTTGTTTAGTAACATGGTACAAAGTGAAGGTTTCAGCAGTACTCCCAATGGTATTTTGCCAAATAATTTGTGAATTGAGATTTAAAAAAGTAATAAACGTTTCATAACGAGAGGGTTTTAAGAGATTGATTAATAGCGTCTCAAACTTACGGAACGCTTTAAAGCCAAAAAATCCCCAGTACTGGGTATATTTGTGGTGTTGGTCGAAAACTTTATCGATGAACGGTTGTTTTTTAGCTATTTAGGATAAAAAACCTATAAAACACCAATTTTATTACAGAATGCAATAAGTTCCTGCGCATTGTGGCACTTGCTTTTTCTAAGGATATTTTTTCTGTGGGAATAGGCCGTATGTTCGCTTATAAAAAGTTGGTCAGCGATTTGCTTGGTCGTTTTACCTTTATTAATGAGGGCTATAACGTCTAATTCCCTAGGGGTGAAAAAATCCAGAAATTCATTAAATATCAGGGCTTTCAATGCTTTGGGATCAATGTTGCCGTAATTAGTGTCCCACTCTACTTTGTTGTTGTCGCCCATAAAAGAAATGTCCGTTAAGAACGACACATTACTGATCAATGCACCTTTGTCATCAAAATCATAGGTTTTTGTTTGGCGCAAGACCTTTAAATGGGTGTTGTCTTTTTTAATCAATCTAAAGGCTATATTTAAAAACATATCATGACTGGGAACAGTCGTTTTTATCACGTGGTTGACGAGACTCTGAATAATTCTTTTCACAACATTCACATCGTCCGGATGGAAATAATTTAGAATGATTTGTTTGGTAAATTCCCGTTCGTTATATCCTAACATTTGGGTAACACCCCGAGCATATGTTATTTCGTTTTGATGCCAATCCATAACATACAAACATTGTTTGCCAATTATCAACGGGAAGGCGTCTAAATCTGAAAAATCATTTTTCTTATAGGTGCCTTTTTCTAGACTTTTAGAGATCCTATTGCTGAATTCATCGATATTTAATCTAATGGCATCCATATTGATTTAACTTATTTACTACAAAAAGTAATGAAACTGACCAAAGCCGTATTAAAAACCTCTGGATGTTCCAAATGCGGGCAGTGTGAAGCTTCTTCAATTAAAATGAGCTTGTTTTTCCATAAAGAAGGAATCGATAAACTTTCAATATAATCCGTGTTTACAAATAGATCTTCTCTTCCGCAAAGCAGTGCAATTGGAATAGTTAACTGCTCTAAAATTTCAACTTCATCAGCCATATCGCCGTTTTGTATGGATGCCATTAATTGTTCCCTCACTTTGTTATGTGTCGTTTTTAAACTTTTTTTTAAAAATGCGCCATGTTCATTATTAGATAAACTTTCCGCAAATAAATCCATGTCTGCATCGTTCAAATCTTTTTTAAACAACAAGGGCATTATGGGATGTGTCAAAAAAGCAGATTTTAAGTTTAAAGGCGATGTTACGGGAGGTGTGCTACAAATAAAAGCACCCAAACAGTCTGTTAATCTGGGTAAGGATTGAATGGTAAAATGCCCGCCCAAGGAGTGTCCCACAATCACAAATTTTTTAAGCGCTATAGTTTTACAAAAATTTGCTATGGTATTTACAAATAAAGGTATAGAATAATGGGGTAGATGCCCGGAATTTCCATGCCCTGGTAAATCTAAGGCCAAAAGCCTGTAGTTGTTTAATTCGTCGTCTTTAAATTGATTTTTAAAACTTTCTGAACTCAAGGAATTGCCGTGGATAAAAACCACTGCAATCTCCGCATTGGCCTCATTATCAAGATAGGCTATGTTTATATCGTTCAGTTTTAGATTTTTTTTCTTCATATTGATTGTTTTATAGCACGCCAATTTTATAACAGAAATCAACTAGTTCCGTCGCATTATGGCAATTGCTCTTTCTAAGGATGTTTTTTCTATGGGAATAGACCGTATGCTCGCTAATAAACAATTTTTCGGCAATTATTTTGGTGGTATCATTTTCTGAAATTAGTTTAATAACATCAATCTCTCTTGAGGTGAAAAAGTTATTGAACTCTTTGTAAACTTCTTTTTTAAAGGCTTCTTGTTCAATGTGTGGCGCATTGAATTCCCATTGGACGGTATCGGAATTATCAAAAAACGAAATATCAGTTAATAAGGATAAATTACTTTTCATTTTACCATTCTTGGTCGCTTCAAAAAGGGACGATTGCCTTAAAATTTTAACGTAGCTGCCATCTTTTTTTCTATAGCGATAGGTTAGGTTTAGCGAACTTTTTTCTAAGTTCAAACAGGTATTGTTGGTAAGATGGTTTACCACCGCTTGGGTAATTCGTTTGATGAGGTGTAGATCATCGGGATGCGCAATTTTAAGTATGTTCTCTAGGGTAAACTCATCTTCGCTATACCCTAATATTTTTTCAATGTCTCTTTGGTATGAAAGTTTCGCTTCTTGCCAGTCAATAACATATAAGCACTGTTTTGAATTGAGTGGGAAGCTATCGACGCTAGAAAAATCGTTGGCATGATAAGCCAACTTTTTTAATTTTGAAGCCGTTTCATAAATAAAAAGTGGGATGGCTTGTATCATTTGTAGAGAGATCTGTTTGAGAGGTTATGGTTAAGATAGTTATTGCCATGATTTTAGGATCCAGTTGTTATTTTTTGAAAATATTATTATTCAAATGAAAAGTAATGGAAATAAATGGATTTACTCTATAATAATCGCTATTTAAGTCATTAAAAGGTATCGCTTGATCAACGATCTGGTTTTCTTTATACTCACCATCTAACCTAAGTTGTTTGTGCATTGCCAGCCCGCCAGTAATAATAAAATTTTGGGCAAAGGCTTTCGAAATGCCAACAAACGCCGTAACGTTTTCCAAATCGATACCGAAACCGCCAGAGGGAATCCAAGCTTTTTCATTTTTTAGATTGATTACTGAAAACATCATAACGGGTATTGCTTTATACTGCTCTTGGCTACCACCTTTGTTTATCTTAAATTTATCGCCATCAGGTATGGTTCTGTAAGTGTCTGCCTTTACAAGTTTTACTCCTGATATTCCAAAGGAAGTCATCCATTTACGTGTTTTTATGGTAGTATAAATGCGTGTTAGTGTTTTTATTTCTTTATCTCCATCTATTGCTATGATTTTGATGTTCACTTCTACTTCTGTGTTAGATTCTAAAACAAATGAATCATCAATAGCATAAGGACAATCTTTTTTGCCTACAATAGAAGTGCTGATTGGTTTTTCTTCTATATATCTTTTATCAATGGAATAGTTAATGTAATAGTTGTTGCATTCAAATGTACCTCGCATTTCCAGTATATAATTTCCCTCATCAAGGGTTTGTGTTATGGTTTTTGCGTCACTATTCAGGTTTATAATCTTTTTTTGAGTTTGACCAAAAGAAAAGCTCACAAAAAAGAATATAGTAAGTTTAAAAAGTTTCATAATTCAATAGATTTAATTCAAAACTCGTTTTAAAAACAATTCAAAAACATACCCAATACTGGGTAAATTCAAAACTTATATTTTTTATCCAGCGCATAGCGCAACAGTTCGCCTTTGCCTTGAAGCCCTAAAATACGGATCATATTTTTACGATGGGTATCTACGGTGTGGACGCCTATAAAAAGCAAATCGGCAATTTCCCTTGAGGTTTTCCCTTGTGCAATAAGTTCCAGGATTTCAATTTGGCGTTTGGTCAGGACGCCTTTCTTTTTAGTGGTGTTTTCGGTTTCCAAGGCATTGGTATTGATATTGGCATCAAAATAAGTAGCACCTTGTGAAACTGTAATTATCGCTTTAAGGACTTCGTTTAAAGGCGAATTTTTCAAAATATAGCCAGACGCCCCGGCATTGACCATTTGCTGTATGGCTTCCACTTGGTCGAACATGGTAAAGGCCAGCACATTTATTTTGGGGTATTTGCTTTTAATCTGTTTTGTGGCTTCAATGCCGTCCATTTTTGGCATCCTGATGTCGGTGAGTACCACATTTGGCAGTTTCTTTTCCACGATTTCAAGCAAGGCTTCACCATCATTGGCAGTACCAACAATAGTAATGTCATCTTCATATTCCAAGAGCAATTGTATGCCGTCTATTAACGATTGGTGGTCTTCGGCAATGGCAAGTCGTATCATATCGGGATGTCTATAATTATGGTCGTGCCTTTATTGGGTTCCGATTCTATGGTCATGGTGCCATTAAGGTGTTCTACACGTTTATCTATGGTGCTCAGTCCCATACCTTTATTTTTGGTCGTGATTTGTCTGGCATTAAAACCTTTTCCGTTATCCTCGATCATAATATTCAACGTGTCCTCATGATTGGTTAAATGAATGCTGGCCTGAGTAGCCGTGGCGTGTTTTATAACATTGGTTATTAATTCCTGAATAATTCTGAAAATGGTCAATTCCAAGCTATTTTCTAAACGTTCGTCTAATCCATGGTCAATAACATCAATGGTTATGGTATTAGAACCCGATATTTTGTCGGCCATATTCTGTACGGCTTTTAAAAGACCTTGTTTGGCAATAACACCCGAATTTTTTGCGTGTGCCACTGTTCTTACTTTGTTGTAAGCTTCATCCAGTAGTGCATTGGTTTTACCGAACAATTCAGGCGAGGGTTTGTCTTTTAATACATTAAAATGTAGTTTTACGGTTGCCATAAGGCCGCCTAAATCGTCATGCAGGTCGTTGGCAATACGTTGGCGCTCCTTTTCTTGGCCTTCAATCATGGCATCAATACTGGTAAGTTCTTGTTCTTTTAAAACAGTAGCCAATTTTTGGGTTTCGAGTGCTTTTTCCTGCTCTGCCAGTTTTTGTTTTTTTCTGGTGTTTTTCTGGATGAGGAAAGCTGTAGTACCACCAAACAATATAAATACCAAAGCACCTATTAAGAGGTTTCTATTTTGTTTGCGTTTGGATTCGCTTTCTAGGTTGTTAGCACGAAGTTTTTCGTTGTCGTATTGCTCTTTGATGCGTGCTATCGATATGTTATGATCTTTTGTGTTCAGACTATCTGATAGTTGATTATACTGATTAAGGTATTTATAGGCTAATTTGTAATTATTCATTTTATAATTTAATTGAGCTAAATTCTCTTTAATGAAACTTTTATGAGGGCGTTTATTTCCTATTATTTTCAAACTGTCAGCTTTGAGATAATATTTATTGGCTTCAGTATAATTTTTTAAGTTGTTGTAGGCACTTCCAATGTTAATATAATTTAAGAATAATGCATCGGAGTTAGCGTAATTTGTGTGGTTTTTAATAAATAAAGATTGCTTATTAAAATAATATAGTGCAGAATCAGGTTTGTTTAAGTTTTCAGAATATAACGTGCCTAGATTATTATAAATTGATGGGATTAAAATACTGTCTTCAGGTTTAAACGTGTAAGTTAGGGCCTTTTTGTAACACGATAATGCGCTTAAATTATTTTTGCGGAACAAATAGTAATTTCCCAATAGGAACAAATGCCTTATTTTATATGAGTCGATATTATAGATAGAGGCATTCTTTAAAAACAAATCAAGATAAAACTTATTATAATAATTATTTTTTTCATAATCATAAGTTTGTGATAACTGTTCTAAACTTTTTAATAATGTTAGTGTATCTTTTAAATCTTCTGCTTTCTTATATGCTGATAAGTAATTTGCATAACTTAAACTGTCATTATCCGTTCTTTTAAAATAAATACCTTTTAAAAAAAATAATTTAGCTTGATATTCGGTTTTTAAGTTTTTTTCTTGACTCAAATCTTTAAAAAACAAAAGCGCAGAATCATTTCTTTTTTTTATTGAAAAAAGAAGTTTAAACCATTTTTTGTCAATGCTATCGATGCTATTTTTAATACGGTTTTCTATATGGGTGATGGGTGTCGTTTTGTTGATATAATAAAAAGTAGAGTCGTTTTTTTGAGCTAAACAAAGAGACAAACTACTTAATATATAAAAAACAGACACTTTGTGCTTTATCATTTAGCATTCATTTTTTTATCTTTATATGGGTCTGTTCCTGCAACAACTGAATTTTTGAGCTTTTCTCCAAGTATCGGATGAGGATCGTCACACGCTATTTTTTTGTAGTCTATTTTTAGTTCTATATTTATAGAATCACTATTGAATTTATAATTTCTAATGGTTGCTTTATAAATTTTAGCAGTTGTAATGTCATCTCCATATTCATTTCCTTTGGATTTGAATGAGATGCCTTTACTATTGATATGTTTCAGAGAAGGTTCAGAAAAATTTTCAGATATAGGAATATATAAAGTAACCTCGCCTGGGGTAATGTAATAAGTTGATTTTTTTTCATCTATAGCTATTGAATCACAGAGATTATATGTGTAGTTATCTGGTGTTGCCTCAGTAATTTCTATATCGAGATTACTTTGGGTATTTAACAATAAATTATAATCGTTTCTTAACTTTTGTAGCTCATTTTCACAACTAAGTGCATTTGAATTATTTGATTCTTTCTCTTGCTTATTACTGTTTCCACAGTTAAAAGAAGTTATCAAAATTAATGCTAAGCAACAGATACTTAAAATTTTAATTTTCATGATGTAATGGTTTTGGTTAGTAATAATGCAAATCTCTCTAAAAAGCAAGAATCAAAACATACCCATTACTAGGGATATTTCCCAATTAATTTAGAAAAACAAAATTTGTATAAACTAAAACCTAGATGAAAAGCAGAAAAACACGAAGTAATGTCTTACTTAAAAATAAACTTAATAGCAGTAATAAATAAAATAAAAGCAATAAAGGCTATAAGTACCCAAACGCTACCAGCATAAAAGCGTTTATGTAGTTTTAAATCTTTACGGTAAGTATAGGCAATGACTATGGAGAAGACGACAAAAAATATAATTCCAAAAATGATTTGACCTTTACTAAACATATAGTTATTTTTATGCAAATTTAATAAAAACATCTAAGTACATGACAAAAATTGGTATTATGCTGGATTGTCAGTCTGAGCGCAGTCGAAGACATTGAAAATATCGTTTTCATAAGCATTTCGACTGCGCTCAATCTGACATTTTTATTTTTGTCATGTACTAAAAACATATAAAAGATTTCCTCCTTCGAGGAAATGAAAAAGAGAAACATTATTTATGAAAAACAAAATAGAAGCCGTAAAAACATTTCATACCGCATTTAAAATCGGCCATAGAGAAACGCCAAAAGCAGATTTAGGATTAGCTAAAAATATGCTGCGATATAAATTGATGCGGGAAGAAAATGAAGAATATTTTGATGCCGCAAATAATAACGACTTGGTTGAGGTTGCTGATGCACTTGGCGATATGCTATATATTTTATGCGGCACTATTATAGAACACGGTATGCAACATAAAATAGAAGAGGTATTTAATGAAATACAACGCAGTAATATGAGTAAACTTGGAGAAGACGGACAACCTATTTATCGTGAAGACGGAAAAGTATTAAAAGGCCCCAATTATTTTAAACCCAATATCCAATCTATTTTAGATAAATAGAAAAGGTTCAAATTTTATAAAGCAACGTAACATAAGGTCACCCTTCCCCTCGGGAAGGGCCGGGGATGGGATACCGCCATCCAAAAGGGTCTTCAACTTTATTGGTTTGAATATCTGTAATACGTTTTTTCAAGAAACTTGCATAAGTCTCGTCTAATTCCGGTAAATCAAAATCCTCATCTTTATAGCCAAAACCTGAAATTGGAGATATTACAGCTGCAGTACCTGCGCCAAACATTTCTTTTAGACTACCATTTTTTGCTGCCTCAACAACCTCGCTCACTGTTATTTTTCTAACTTCAACAGGAATATTTTCAGATTTAGCAAGTTCAATAATACTTTTACGGGTAATTCCATCAAGAATTCTATCACTCGTTGGGCCTGTAATTAAAGTGTCATTAATACGAACAAAGATATTCATCGCACCAGCTTCCTCAATATATTCATGGGTGTTATCATCCGTCCAAATAACTTGTTGGTAGCCTTTTTCTATAGCTAACTGTGTTGGGTAAAACTGTCCCGCATAATTACCGCCAGCTTTAGCAAAACCAACACCGCCATTGGCAGAACGTGAGTATTTTTCCTCAATTAAAACACGAACTTTTCCAGAGAAATAAGAACCCGATGGTGCTGTGCAAATTATAAACTTGTAAGCATCAGCAGGTGACGCATGAAACCCGTTTCCTGAAGCAAAAACAAAAGGTCTGATGTATAAGGAACTTCCGTCTTTTTTAGGAATCCATTCACTATCTAATTCCAAAAGTGTTTTTAAACCGTCAATAAAATAGTTTTCAGGTAATTCAGGAATAGCCAATCGTTTTGAAGAAATATTTAAACGCTTAAAATTATCTAACGGACGAAATAACCAGACATTTTCATCTTCATCTTTATACGCTTTCATACCTTCAAAAACAGATTGTCCGTAATGAAAAATCTTAGCAGAAGGATCTAAAGTAATGGGACCGTAAGGCACAATTTTTGGCTCTTGCCATTTACCATCCTTAAAATCGCATTCTAACATGTGATCTGAAAAAACGTGTCCAAATTTCAAATTATCAAAATCTACATCATTTATTTTAGTAGTTTTTGTTTTTATAATCTCTATATTATTGATTATAGCATTCATAAGTCTCGTTATTTTACAATACAAATTTAAATAAAAACGTTTTTAAAAAAGAGGTATATTTACATAAATCGTTTTAAATTCAAATATTAACATCATGAAGCCGATTAGCTTATTAATTATCTGTGTTTTAGTGTTAAATTCTTGTAAAAAGAAAAGTGAAGAATTTGAAAAAGTGATTGAAAAAGTAGAACAAATTGAATATGCCTCATTTGGAAAAGAAATAATACCTGATGATGCTGTGGCATCAAACTCTATGGCGAACCATTATAAAACCATGAATGTTGGCGATAGTATTAACTCTAAAATGATTGCCAAAGTGAAGGACGTTTGTCAAGAAAAAGGGTGTTGGATGACATTAAATCTTGAGGATGGAAATGAGGTAATGGTTAAGTTTAAAGATTATGGTTTTTTTGTACCTAAAGATATAGCTGGTAAAGCCGTTATAGTAAATGGAACAGCTTTTGTAAATGAAGTTTCGGTTGATGAACAACGTCATTACGCAGAAGACGCAGGAAAAACAAAAGAAGAAATAGCACAAATTACCGAGCCTAAAAAAACGTATTCGTTTGAAGCTGATGGTGTTTTAGTAGCCCAATAAAACAAATGTATTCGTTTTGAAATTTGGAATTTATCTTTTTTAAACTTTTAGGGCGTTACCACAATCCCGATAGCTATCGGGAGGGCTATCCGTTCCAAGTCCTCGTGCCTGCGGACTTTCCACTACTATCCCTAACGCGGGTTAATCAGCAGTTTGCAGTAATACAGCCAGCAATCACCAAGAGTATTTAAAAAGCATTAAAAGAAAATAATCAAAAGGAAAACAATAATTTGCAACGCGAGATAGTAATTACAGGAGATGGGTCAACTACCATTCACTTACCAGAATGGGATGAACAATACCATTCCAAACACGGCGCCATACAAGAAGCATACCATGTGTTTATAAAACATGGATTGTATCATTTTATTTCAAAGTTAAAAAATGACCGTAATGTCACTTCGAGCGCAGTCGAGAAGTCTCAGAATATCTCGGTTTTAGAAATAGGTTTCGGCACAGGTTTAAACGCTTTCATCACTTTATTAGAAACTGAAAAATTAAACATCAATATTGATTATGTTGGTATTGAAGGCTATCCGGTTTTAATGGATGAAATCAATCAACTTAATTATACTAAAGAATTAAAGTCCGAAAATAATGATGCTTTATTTCAAAAATTACATACCGTTTCTTGGGAAGAGGAATATATGATTACTTCAAACTTTTCATTAAAAAAACAACAAAAATTATTTCATCAAATTGAAGATGAAAATAAATACAACATAATCTATTTTGATGCATTCGGTGCACGTGTGCAACCTGAATTATGGACGGAAGCTATTTTTAAAAAAATGTTTAATGCTTTAAAAGAAGAAGGTGTTTTAGTAACCTATTCAGCAAAAGGGAGTGTACGTAGAGCCATGCAAGACGTAGGTTTTGCTGTAGAAAGATTACCTGGGCCTCCGGGAAAACGTGAAATGCTTCGCGCCACAAAATAGTTTACAGTCTCAGTTTACAGTCTCAGTATGCAGTCTCAGTTTGCAGTTGCAGTTTACAGTTGGTTTTATATTTGTTGAAAACTTTGTGTCTTTGCATCTTCGTTATTAAAAAAAAATTTTAGTTTCTAACTTCTAACTTCTAACTTCTAACTTCTAACTTCTAACTTCTAACTTCTA
>CAXBID010000051.1:0-18480 GCA_963975495.1 uncultured Flavobacteriaceae bacterium
ACTTTTGATGAAAATTATACATTTAAAACTTGGTTGATTGCTATTTCAAAAAATTAGGTTTTGAGATAAGATTATTTATAAATATAGTTAATTGTAGAATAATTAAGGAGATTTCTAGAATAGGAAGCCAAATTAAAAGGTCAGTTTCATTTAATTTTTTGGATGACGCATCAACAATTACGAATTGAACTATCAGCCTAAGTAAAAAAAGCAAAATTACGAATGGCCAATTGTGAGTTGAAATAAAAAGAAATATGGCTAAAATCCAAAACGATAAGTTTGAGAAGTAAAATAAGCTAAGTAAAATTTTATGTTTTAATTTATAATATTTTGCTGTTGAAATATGCCGTCTTTTTTGTTTAATCCAGCTTTTAAAAGTGGATTTTGGCACAGATTCTGTAAAACTTTCTTTTGAAAAACAAATGGATACATTTTTACTATTAGCAATTTGGTTTATAAACAAATCGTCATCACCAGAATTTATTTTAATATGGTTTACAAAACCATTCACATTAAAAAATTCCTTTTTAGTATATGCTAAATTTCTACCAACGCCCATATAGGGTAAACCAATTTTTGCATAAGAAAAATATTGAATGGCAGTCATTAAGGTTTCAAAACGCACAAGCTTATTAAAAAATGATTTTTTAATTTTTGTATGCTTCCCATAGCCTAAAACAATAGATTGTTTTTCATTAAAATGAGAACACATTTCCTTTATCCAATATTCAGAAACGGGTTTGCAATCGGCATCAGTAAATAATAAATGCTCGTGCTTTGATGCTTTTATACCCAATGTTAAAGCGTACTTTTTGTTTGCCCAAAAGGCCTCAGTATTTTTAACATCTACAATCTTGATATTGGAATGACCCTTTGCAAAACGTTCCATCACCTCCAATGTTTCATCAGCTGAGGAATCATTAATAAGTACCATTTCAAATTCTGGATAGTTTTGGGAAATAATTGAATGCAAAAATAGCTGCAAATTTTCAGCTTCATTTTTAGCACAAATAATAACGGAAACCGGAACTTTTTTAGAAGTTGTTTGTTCGGGTTTGATAAAAGCGAATCTTCGAAATAAATAGAGATAATAAACAACTTGAATAAAAACTACAACAATAAATGTGTAGCACATAAAATCAAGTATATCCATTTAATACTAAGAATGTTCAGGTTCTTTACAATCATCAAATTGATCTGGGGTTTTTCCACAAAAACCGCAAGCTTCACCATCTTGATTTAGCGCTGGGTTTTGGCTTGCGCAAGTGCCTGCAAATTTACCATCTTTTTTGGTCCAAATTTTTATAGCAATTCCAGCAATCCCCAATCCCAGTAAAACAAGTGTAATTAAAAGAAGTTTCATCTTAAATATTTTGATACAAAGATAAAGTTTTTCATCAAAAAGGCAATTAATTATTATGAATAGTTGCTAAGGAAAAGTATTGATTGTTTTAAGTGTAGAAATGATAATTATTGTTAGATTAACAATTCAACTAATCGAACTTTTTGTTTAGTTATGAAAAAAAAGTTAGCAGAATTTTTTGAAATATTATATTTTTTTTGCGCAGTGTAAGCTTATTTAACTACTATAATTAAGAGCTATCACAAAATATTATTTAAGAAAAATAGACAACTATTTAACATAAAAAAAAGCCTCATTCAAAATTTTAAATGAGGCTTTTTTATTAAGGAGATTAAGCTATTAATCTATTGTAATTCAATTTCTGCAACTTTATTATCTAAAGAGGCCACAGTGTTACCACCTTTAGGTTCTATAGTGATGTTTAAAGCTAAAGCATCTTCTGCGTAAGGAATATTAATTAGCTTTCTATCTGCTTTATTTAAAATACCTAAACTCACCATTTTTCCTTGCAATTCTGCCCATATTTGGTAGCACTGTTCTTCAGGTAATTGTGGTAAAGAAACCACATCAATCATCGATGTCTTTTCTTTAGGATTTATGTAAGCAATTGTTTTTAAATCTTTAGCTCTTTCATTTCCGTTAATAATATACTTTTCAGTTTCAGGATTATTAAGCTTTAAAAGTTGCCTCATAACATTATCAAGCATCATATTGTTTTTCTCAATATCACTTCGCAAATCAAAAATCTCATCTACAACCACTTGGTTTTCTTCCGAAAGTTTTTGACTTTGATTATAAAATGTATACGAAGTTCCTGCAAGAATTAGGGCAGCAACGCTAGCTGCAACGCTAAATTTATACCACTTTTTATATTTTCTCGTGGTATTCATTTTTATTACGGGTGTCTCATCCAGTTCTTCTAAAATATTATTTAGAATATGTTTTGGAGCTTCAACAGCATTACTTTTTGCAACAATTTCCAAATTATGCTGTAATGTGTTGTACGCATTTTGTGCTTCTGGGTATTTTGAAATATAGGATTCAACCATTTCTGTTTCAGCAGAAGTGGTTTTTCCTAATAGATAATTTTCTAATAGGCCAGAATTTAAAAAAGTATTTATTTTCTCATTCATGACTTTGTTTTATTGAGGATCGTAGATTTTTTTAAGTTCTCTCAATCCAATTTTTAATCTCGATTTTATAGTTCCCAACGGAATATCCAATTCATCACTAGCTTCTTGCTGTGTCATGCCCTCAAAAAAGAGTGCATTTAGTACAATTTGATATTTTTCATCTAAGCTTCTTAGGTGCTTTCTAATATCCAATACATCTTGATTTAACTCGTTCGATGTTATTTTATATACGGCAGAAGTTTCAATCTGGACTTCCTTTCCAGATTTATTTTTTTGGGATCTTACTTTATCAATTGCCGTATTATAGGCAATTCTATAAAGCCATGTGAAGAGTTTTGCTTTACTAGCATCGTATTTTTTTGCGTAACGCCATATTTTAACAAAGCTTTCTTGCAATACATCTTGGGCGGTGTCTTCGTCCTTTATTATTTTCTGAATAACGCCATAAAGTGAATCAGCATAATATTCATACAATAAGTTAATGGCTTTTTTATCGCCTTTATCTAATAAAGTAACTATTTCTTTTTCTATTGCTGAAATCAATATTAGGCTGGTTTAGTTATAGTTTGTAAGATACCAAAGTTAGAAATTTCTTTTAGAACTTGTTTGAATTTTTGTTTTTAACCGAAAATGAGTTGAAATATTTTAGATAAGTTTTTAATTACAAGATATTAACTTCGGCTTCAATAGTAACGTCAAAAAGGCGTTTTATTGTTTTCTGAATTAATCTTGAAAGATTTAGTATATCCTCACCACTTGCATTTCCATAATTCACCAGCACCAGTGCTTGCTTATTATGCACACCATAATTCCCAAAACGCTTTCCTTTAAAACCTGCTTTTTCAATAAGCCAACCTGCGGGAACTTTAACTTCATCATCTGAAATAGGATAACTTGGTATATCCTTAAAATTTTCAGCTAAAATATCAAATTGTTTCTTAGAGATCACAGGGTTTTTGAAAAAGCTACCACTATTCCCAATGTCTTTAGGATTTGGTAATTTGCTTTCCCTAATATTAATAACAGCTTCGGAGACCTCTTGAATAGTTGGATTTTTAATGCCCGTTTCCTCTAACTGTGATGCAATAGTACCGTAATTAATATGTAATTGATGGTTGCTTTTTGTAAGTTTAAAGGTAACACTGGTAATAATATATTTTCCTTTGGCTTCCTGTTTGAAAATTGAATTCCTGTAACCAAATTTACAGACTTCTTTATTGAATATTTGAATATTTTGTGTTTCTAATGATAAAGCTTCACAGGATACAAAAGAATCTTTAAGCTCAACACCATAAGCACCAATATTCTGGATTGGAGCCGTACCAACATTGCCAGGAATAAGCGACATGTTTTCTAAACCGCCGTAATCATTTTTTAAGCACCATAAAACAAACTCATGCCAGTTTTCACCCGCATTGGCTTTAATAATTACAATATCGTCATCTTCCGAAATAACTGAAATACCCTTTATATTAATATGAACAACTAAAACATTTTGATTTTTAGTTAATAACATATTGCTGCCACCTCCTAAAATGAGTTTATTGGGATAGTCCTTTAGATCTAAAACAGCTTTCAATGTTTCAATATTTGTTATGGAAACAAAGTGTTTAGCCCTAACATCAATACCAAAGGTGTTATATGGTTTTAAGGATATATTTTGTTGAATTTGCACTAGTCTTTATAAACTTTTAGGGCTTCTTTTAAAATATTTACGGCTTTTATTAAGCTTTCTTTTTTAAGTACGTATGCAATTCGTATTTGGTTTAAGCCAATGCCAGGTGTTGAATAAAAACCAGCAGCAGGAGCAACCATAACGGTTTCATTATTTACATGGAAATCCTCTAAAAGCCATTGTGCAAAATGGTCTGAATTTTTAATTGGCAACTCAACCACACAATAAAAAGCACCTTTTGGTTTAGCTACTTTAACGCCTTCTATTTTTTGCAATTCCGTAATTAAAATATTTCTGCGTTCAACATATTCCTCAATAACAGCGTCAAAATAACTTTGTGGTGTTTCCAGTGCCGCTTCGCTAGCTATTTGTGCCAGTGTTGGCGGACTTAAGCGAGCTTGGGCAAATTTTAATGCCGTTTGTATAACATATTTGTTTTTTGAAACTAGGCAGCCTACACGAGCACCACACATACTGTAACGTTTAGATACAGAATCAATCATAATAGCATTATCTTCCAAACCCGGTTCTTGCATTATAGAGTAGTGTACATTGCCATCATAGGCAAATTCACGATATACTTCATCAGCAATCAAAAATAAATCATGTTTTTTAACAATAGTCGCAAGTTTTTGTATCTCTTCTTTTGAATATAAATAACCAGTTGGGTTTCCAGGGTTACAAATTAATATGGCCTTTGTTTTTGGTGTAATCAGTTTTTCAAATTCCTCAATGGGTGGAAGCGCAAAATCAGTTTCAATTTTTGAAATTACAGGAATAATATTTACACCAGATGCCGTTGAAAACCCATTATAATTGGCATAAAAAGGCTCTGGGATAATAATTTCATCATCCACATCCATAATGCTTCCAAATGCAAAAAGAAGTGCCTCACTACCGCCAGTAGTTACAATAATATCGTCATGTTTAACTTCAATATCATGTTTGCGGTAATAAGAGGATATTTTTTGTCTGTATGTTTCAGAGCCTTCAGATCTGGAGTAGGCTAAAACCTCAATATTACTTTCTTTAACAGCTTGTAGAGCAATTTTAGGGGTTTTTATGTCTGGTTGTCCAATATTTAAATAATAAATAGACTTTCCTTTTTTAACAGCTAGTTCAGCAAAAGGAACTAATTTACGAATTGGTGATTGGGGCATGGATTCCCCTTTTTTTGATATAGATGGCATTAAAAATCAATTTAATGACAAAGTTGAGAAAATTATCTTAAAGTTTTTTTAAAATACGGCTCTTATTCCATAAACTAATTTAAAGATTTGTAAATTCAGTTGGATAATATTATTTAATTGTTAATGATAAGTCGAATTCTACTCATAATATTATTTTTTTGCACTTCGGGATTTAGTTTTTCCCAAGAAAAATTTATTGTTCAAAACAGAAAGCATTCAGCTAAAATTAAATTCAAACTAATCCATAATTTAATTATACTGCCTGTTGAAATAAATGGCGTTACGCTATCTTTTTTATTGGATACGGGTGTGAGTAAACCCATAATTTTTAATTTTTTGAATGTGTCTGATACTTTAAGAATAAAAAACACTAAGAAAATATTTTTAAGAGGTTTAGGTGAAGGTAAATCAGTTGAAGCACTGAGGTCTAAAAATAATGTTTTAAGGATTGGTGACGCTATTAAGCTCAATCAAGATTTATATGCCATATATGACGCAAATTTAAATTTTGGTCCTAGATTGGGTATTCCTGTTCACGGTATAATAGGCTACGACTTATTTAAAGATTTAATTGTAGAAATAAATTATTCAAACCAGTTTTTAAGGCTCACAGAAACTAAATACTATAAATACAGGAAATGTAACGCAAAGTGTGAACAGTTGAATTTAGAGTTTTACAGAAACAAGCCTTACATTAATTGTGAAGTTGAAATTGAAGGCAATCAAATTCCAGTAAAATTATTAATCGATTCTGGTGGCAGTGATGCACTTTGGTTATTTGAGGATGATTTATTAGGTATAGAATCAAGCGATAAATATTTTCAAGATTTTTTAGGATACGGTTTAAGCGGCAGTGTTTACGGTAAACGCTCAAAAATTGAATCCTTTTCCTTAAAAAACTTTACTCTTAAAAACCCGAATGTTGCTTTCCCAGATTCAACCTATACTTTACATGCCAGAAAATTTAAAGATCGTAATGGAAGTTTGGCAGGTAATATTTTAAAACGGTTTAATATTATTATAGATTATCAAAGAGCCATTATTACACTTAAAAAGAATAGTTATTTTAAAGATAAGTTTAGTTACAACAAAAGCGGTATTGAATTAGCACATGACGGTTTTAGATTTGTAAAAGAAATAGATAATGAAATTTCAAATAAAAAAACGGGTTTAAATAAAAATAATGAGGTTCTAAATAGCACCAGGTTCTTAATAAATCCCGATTATAAAATTGCTTTAAAACCAGCGTACGCTATTGTTGAATTAATAGAAAACTCGCCTGCCCAAAGAGCTGGTTTACTAAATGGAGATATTGTTTTAAGAATAAACAATTTACCTACTTACAAATTTTCATTACAAAAATTGATGAGAATATTTTATGATGATGCTGGTAAAACCATAAGATTAAAAGTAGAGAGAAATGGTGAACTTTTAAATTTTGTGTTTAAGTTGGAAGATCTTTTTAAATAAAAAAAGCCTAAACTTTGGCGCTTAGGCTTTGATTGTTATATTTTGATAATTGTTTTATTGCTGAACAACACTCTTTTCTTTCTTTTCAAGAACACTTTCTTTGCTGGGATCTACCACTAGACCTTTTATTTTTAAAGCTACTGTAGGTGTTTCAGCATTAGAGATAACTGTAATTGTTTTTCTAATAGGACTAACTCTGTTGGTGTCATATTTTACTTGTATCTCTCCTGTTTTTCCAGGTAAAATAGGCTCTTTTGACCATTTCGGGACAGTACATCCACAACTAGAAGTTACCTTGGATACTATAAGAGGCGCATCACCTGTATTAGTGAATTCAAAAACTCTTACACCATCGGCTCCTTTTTCAATAGTTCCGTAATCAATAGTGTCTGCTTTAAACTCTATTTTCGCAACCTTATCTTGAGCATTTACAGAAAAACTGATTAATCCGATAAACAAAATTGTAATTAATTGTTTCATAATATTTAAATTAAATTCTTGTCAAACATACTTACTTTTTCCACAACACGCAAAAAAATTAGACCTAATACACGTTTGTTAACATATTCGACATGGTTAAATGTACATATAACTTTTCCTTATTTTTAAGTAAAACTGTTTAGTACATGACAAAAATTATATTAACATTTATTAAACTCTATTAAGTCTACTGAAATCGAGACCTGTCAGGTTTCTAAAACCTGACAGGTCTGAAACGCCAAATATTATAGAGCTATTGATAATCAGTTATTTAAAATGTATGTTTCAATTTTTGTCATGTACTTAGGTAAAACTGTCAAAATATATAGCAATTACATATTTATCATCAGTTATATAACTTTCACAGAAAAAGAAATATAAGTACTTTTGCACATCAATATTCAAAAACTATTCCAAAGCATGCAAATTCCATCAAAATATGATGCAAGTCAGGTAGAAAGTAAGTGGTACAGCTACTGGATGAAGCATAATTATTTTCATTCAACACCCGATGAAAGAGAGCCTTACACCATTGTTATACCGCCACCAAACGTTACTGGTGTGCTACACATGGGGCACATGCTTAATAACACCATTCAAGATGTATTAATTCGTCGTGCGCGTTTGCAAGGTAAAAATGCATGTTGGGTTCCTGGTACCGATCATGCATCTATAGCAACTGAGGCTAAAGTTGTGGCTAAATTAAAGGAGCAAGGTATTGATAAAAATGATTTGTCTCGAGATGAGTTTTTAAAACATGCATGGGATTGGACTGAAGAATATGGAGGTGTTATTCTAGAGCAATTAAAAAAACTGGGATGTTCTTGCGATTGGGAACGTACAAAGTTTACTATGGATGACGATATGTCAGAAGCAGTAATTAAGGTTTTTGTCGATTTATATGAAAAAGGCTTGATTTACAGAGGTTACCGAATGGTGAATTGGGATCCAGAGGCAAAAACAACGTTATCTGATGAGGAAGTAATTCATGAAGAACGTCAAGGAAACTTATATTATTTAAAGTATAAAATCCTAAATGCAGATGATCCCCCTCCTTCGGAAGGGCAAGGGGAGGAATACTTAACAATTGCAACTACACGTCCTGAAACTATTTTCGGAGATACCGCAATTTGTATTAATCCAAATGATGAACGTTTTACGCATTTAAAAGGAAAAAAGGCCATAGTGCCTATTTGTAATAGAGTTATTCCAATTATTGAAGATGATTATGTTGATGTTGAGTTTGGTACTGGGTGTTTAAAAGTGACGCCAGCACATGATGAAAACGACAAGAATTTAGGAGATAAACATAATCTTGAAGTTATTGATATTTTTAACGACGACGCTACTTTAAACAGTTACGGACTTCAGTTTGAAGGTCTAGATCGTTTTGTTGCTAGAAAAGCTGTAGCCAAAGAATTGGAAGAAACAGGGGTTTTAATTAAAACAGAGACGCATATTAATAAAGTTGGAACTTCTGAAAGAACCAAAGCTGTTATAGAACCTCGATTAAGCGATCAATGGTTCTTAAAAATGGAAGATTTGGTAAAACCAGCAATTAAAGCAGTTTTAGGTGAAGATGCTGAGATTAAATTATTTCCAAAGAAGTTTGAAAACACCTATCGTCACTGGATGGAAAATATCCGCGATTGGAACATTTCACGTCAATTACTTTGGGGACAACAAATACCAGCATATTTCTATGGTGATGGAAAAGAAGACTTTGTAGTTGCAGAAAACATAGAAACAGCAGTTGAAAAAGCAAGAGTGGCAACTAACAACCAAGAGCTAACAGCTAATAGCTTGCGTCAGGATACTGATGCCTTAGATACTTGGTTCTCGTCTTGGTTATGGCCAATGTCTGTGTTTGATGGCATTAGAAATCCTGAAAATGGAGAGATAAAATATTACTATCCTACTAATGATTTGGTTACAGGACCAGATATTTTGTTCTTTTGGGTAGCACGTATGATTATCGCTGGTTATGAGTATAAAGGCGAAAAACCATTTAATAATGTGTATTTAACTGGTTTAGTGCGAGATAAACAAAGGCGAAAAATGAGTAAAAGTTTAGGGAATTCTCCTGATGCGTTAAAACTTATTGAAGAATATGGTGCTGGCGGTGTACGAGTAGGTTTATTATTAAGTAGCGCTGCTGGAAACGATTTAATGTTTGATGAAGCCCTTTGTCAGCAGGGTAAAGGATTCGGTAATAAAATTTGGAATGCATATCGTTTAATTGATGGTTGGGAAGTTGATAAAACCATTGAACAACCAAAAGCTAGTAAAATAGCGATAGAATGGTACGAATCTAAGTTTCAAAAGGCTTTATTGGAAATAGAAGATCATTTTAGTAAATATAGATTGAGTGATGCTTTAATGACAACCTATAAGTTAATTATGGACGATTTCTCGTCGTGGTTGTTAGAAATTGTAAAACCCGCATACCAAAAGCCTGTAGATGCTGAAACTTATAATGCTCTGATTAAAGCTTTCGAGAATAATTTAAAAATCTTACATCCATTTATGCCTTTCTTAACAGAAGATATTTGGCATTATATTTCTGAAAGAACACCAAGCGACGCTTTAATAGTTTCTAAATGGCCTGAATATACAACCGTAAATGAGACTTTAATTTCTGAATTTGAATTTGCATCAGAAGTTATTTCGGGCATTAGAAACATTAGAAAACAAAAAAATATTGCTTTTAAAGATGCTATTAGGTTTTCAATAATAAACAATGAAAATGCTACCACCACGTTTGATGGAGTTATTGCCAAATTAGGAAATCTGGAAAGTATAGATTATGTTTCTGAAACCATTGATGGTGCTTTGACCTTTAGGGTAAAATCAAACGAATATTTTGTGCCACTGGCTGGTGCTATAGATATTGAAGCTGAAATTAAAAAACTGACCGATGAGTTAAACTACACAGAAGGCTTTTTAAAATCTGTACAAAAGAAATTGTCTAACGAGCGTTTTGTAGCTAGTGCGCCAGAACAAGTTGTAGCAAGCGAAAAGAAAAAAGAGGCAGATGCTTTGGCTAAAATTGAAACTTTAAAGGCGAGTTTGGCTAGTTTGGACTAAAGTGTTTGTTTAGCAGATGATTATAGGGCTGGATTTTATTCGTTTTCTAGGAAATTCTTTAATTTTTTTCCGATTTCTTCGATGGTTAGTAAAACTGCTTTATCCTTAATTCTATTAACTGCTTCATTTTCGTTCACTTCGTTATCTTGCTTTTTTGATTGAAAATCTTTAGTTACAATTGTCGAAAATGGAATTAAACCTGTTCTAACATCTAAAACAATCAATTGAGTTGTTGCAAAAGCTTTGATGTCAGATTTTGAAAATAATTTATATTTGGAATAAATGTCACTAGTTATAGAATAGATCACAACAATATCTGATTGCGTCCTAACCGCTGATTCTCTAATACTTATAAAAGTCGGATTACTTGATACTAATAAATCTGGAATAACAGAGACCGTATTTATTCTATTAGATTGTTTGAATATATTAGAAAATAAATCCAAATATGCTTGTTGTGATTTTAAATAAGTCTCATCTGACCAATAATATCTTCTTTGATTTTGGGTGCTTTGAAGTTTAACAATTGAGACTCGCAAATTCTTTGGCAACGAATAATTTCCATCTAGAATTTTCTGAATATTTTCTTCCGAAATTGTTGAATTTTTGTCGTCAAACAACGATTTTGTTATTGGTACTTGAGGTTCAGAATATCCATATCCAGTAGTAGTGATTCCATTAATCTGTCTTGTTGCGGTGCAAGATGTTAAAGAAATTATGAATATCAATAAAATAAATTGTTTCATTTTTACGTTCGTTTTAGTTTGCTGCTAATGCCTACATGAATGAAATCGTTTTAATTTTTTATGTCTAATGTTAAACAAATTTATAGTTTTTCTCTGGCAAGCTTAAATATAAGAAAACTCAAAAAACTATTTCCTATACAAAAAGTAGTTGTTTACTAAATCAATATAGTTTTGTTTAGCTTCATCTTCGTCAAGGTCTTTGGCTTGAAACAAGGCGTTGGTTTTAAAAGCGTTAATTATGGCCTTTTTGCTTTTAGGTCTTCCGTAATCGTTAGTAGCCTTTTTATAATAGGCATAAAGTTTTAGCAGCGTGTCTGCTGGAAAGGGTTCTCCATGGTCATTCACGCGCTTCACAGCTTCTCGAAATTCTATGTCTAATTCTTCTCTACTCATTAATCTCAGCAATAACACTTTCTCCACCACGTACTTTTTGATTGAGTGTTACATTTATTTTAGTATCTAAAGGTAAAAATAAATCGACTCTTGAGCCAAATTTTATAAAACCAGAATCTGTTCCTTGTATGGCTTTATAGTTCTGTTTTGCATAATTTACTATGCGCTTTGCAAGTGCTCCCGCAATTTGTCGGTATAGTACTTTACCGTAAGCTTCATTTTCAATAACTACAGTGGTGCGCTCATTTTCCTCACTAGCTTTAGGATGCCATGCCACTAAATATTTTCCAGGATGATGTTTACTAAAAATAATATTGCCACTAATTGGGTAACGGGTAACATGAACGTTTATGGGTGACATAAATATACTTACTTGCAAACGATTTTCTTTAAAATATTCTTTTTCAAAAACTTCCTCAATAACCACTACTTTACCATCCACAGGCGACACGACTTGTTTATCGTTAATTGAAGTTAAACGTTTAGGATTTCTGAAAAACTGAAGCATTAAAATTAAAAACACCAATAAAGTAATCATAATGGCGGTTTGTAACCACTTAATTGATACAAAGCTATCAACTAACAGAAAGGAAGCGACAACTATAACAAATGTTATAAAAATGATTTTATGGCCTTCTTTATGAAACATAGTGTAAAATCCTTAAAAATAAATATATAAATGGAGCTGCAAAAATAATACTATCTAAACGGTCTAGCAAACCCCCATGCCCGGGCATAATTATACCGCTATCCTTTACGTTTGCTTGTCGTTTAAACTTAGACTCAATTAAATCACCTAAAGTCCCGAAAACACTAATAATAATACTTAATATCAACCAGCTGGTAAAATCGAGTGTTTCAGTAAAAGTAGTAATAAAATAACTAGCAACACATGAAAAGAATAACCCACCAAGAAAGCCCTCGACTGTTTTTTTAGGCGAAATTTTTTCAAAAAGTTTTTGCTTACCAAAATTTTTCCCAACTAAATATGCAAAGGAATCATTAACCCAAACTAGGATAAATGAACCTAAGAGTATTTTTGAATTATAGGTTTCGTAATAATTTGCAATTAAAATTAAAAAAACAAAAGAACTAGATAAATAGAAGGTTGTTAGTATAAAACGTTTGGTGCTAAAAAGAGGAATTGTTTTTCCAGAAAATAAATCCTTAATTAAAAATAGCTCTACGAATATGGTGAGTACGGTAAGTATCTGAACAATTTCATTAAACCCATTATCAGTGTTTAAAACTAACTCCCAATAGGCAAAAGCGCCGTATAGGATTATGAAAATAAAATAGGGGACTATACTTTTTAGCTGGATTAATTTTTTAAATTCTCCCATACAAATTAGTCCAAATATAAAAAACAGAGCAATTAATGCTTGTTCAAAACAAATAGAAATAAGTAATAAAGAGACATAGATTAAGCCAGAAAGTGATCGTACAAGCGTTTCTTTCATGCTATAAATCTTCTAAAAGTAATAGGTATAGGTTTTTGGCACTACTACCATAACTTAAAAAATCTTTATCATCATTTGATTTAAAGTGCTTTATTGTGGTAATATTTGTTGGAATTTTCTCTCTGTTTTTTGATTTTATTCCTCGTAAACCTTCACCTATATTTTCCACAATCTGACTTGTGGTGGCAAAAACAATAAAATTCACAGGTAGTTCAGGTAGTTTTTTTTCAAAGATTTGTTTTGAGGAAATAAGCAAAGAACCATCATTTGCAATTAGGTTCTCACAGGTTGTTAGAAAAAAAGTGGAGTCGCTTATTTTTGAGGTCGTTTTAAGTTCAGCATTTTTAAATTTATCTTCAAGCTCTTTGTTTAATAGTAAAACCTTTTTGTCTTCCCAATTATTTTCTTTGATGATGTGATTTAAATTCTCATATATTTCGTTTAAATTTTCACAATACAAGAATTTGCCACCATTAGCTTTAAAATTTATAGTAAATTTTTCATCTATTGGTAGTTTTATTTCAGGCATATATCTGCCCCTGTCATTGGATTTTAGTTCTTCGTCTGAACGTTCAGATTTAGAACCAAAAATTTTTCTAAAAAGACTCATTAAGTTAGCTGCTATTAACTAATTCCTTTTGGTATTTATCAAATATAAAAAATCTTAAATTAACCGTGCGATTAATTTAAGATTTTTACTAAAAGCTTAATAAAATATTGAAGAAATCTATTCTTGTGGAGATTCTTCTCCCTTTACCTTAGGTAATTCCTGTGCTTCCTTTTCAAAAGGACGTTTACCAAATATTTTTTCTAGATTATCTTTGAAAATAACCTCTTTTTCAAGAAGCACCTCTGCAAGTTCTGTAAGTTTGTCTTTATTTTTTTCAAGTAACTTAATAGCTCGTTGATATTGCTTTTCAATGATATCTGATATTTCCTTATCAATTAATTCGGCCGTTTGCTCGCTATATGGTTTTGTAAAGCCATATTCACTTTGTCCAGAAGAATCGTAGTAAGTTAAATTTCCTATTTTATCACTAAGGCCATAAATGGTAACCATAGCTCTAGCTTGTTTGGTAACTTTTTCTAAATCACTTAATGCACCAGTAGATATTTGATTAAATATAACTTTTTCTGCAGCTCGTCCTCCAAGAGCGGCACACATTTCGTCAAGCATTTGTTCTGGGCGAACAATTAAGCGTTCCTCTGGTAAATACCAGGCAGCGCCTAAAGAGCGACCACGTGGTACAATAGTAACCTTTACCAATGGTGCAGCATGTTCTAACATCCAACTCGTAACAGCATGTCCTGCCTCATGAAAGGCAACTGCTCTTTTCTCGCTCGGTGTAACAATTTTATTTTTCTTTTCTAAGCCTCCAATTATTCTATCTACGGCATCAAGAAAATCTTGTTTATCTACTGCTTTTTTCCCATTTCTTGCAGCAATTAGAGCGGCTTCATTACAAACATTGGCAATATCTGCTCCAGAAAAGCCAGGGGTTTGTTTGGATAGAAAATCTAAATCCAAATTTTTTGCCTTTTTAAGAGGACGCAAGTGCACCTCAAAAATCTCTTTACGTTCACGGACATCTGGTAAATCGACAAAAATTTGTCTATCAAAACGTCCAGCTCGCATCAGTGCTTTATCCAAAATATCAGCTCTATTGGTAGCGGCAACCACTATTACATTGGTATTTGTGCCAAAACCATCCATTTCTGTTAATAATTGATTTAAAGTGTTTTCGCGCTCATCATTACTGCCAGACATGGCATTTTTGCCTCTAGCACGACCAATGGCGTCTATCTCATCAATAAAAATAATTGAAGGTGATTTTTCTTTGGCTTGTTTAAACAAATCCCTAACTCTCGATGCGCCAACACCAACAAACATCTCCACAAAATCTGAACCTGATAAAGAAAAGAATGGCACTTTTGCTTCGCCTGCTACAGCTCTAGCTAATAACGTTTTACCTGTTCCTGGGGGGCCTATAAGCAAAGCGCCTTTAGGTATTTTTCCACCAAGGGTAGTATATTTTTCAGGGAATTTTAAAAAGTCCACTATTTCCTGTACTTCTTCTTTTGCACCTTCTAAACCGGCAACATCCTTAAAGGTTGTTTTCACCTCTGTGTTTTGATCAAAAAGTTTTGCTTTGGATTTTCCTATGTTGAAAATTTGTCCGCCAGCACCTCCGCCAGCACCTCCAGACATTCTACGCATAATAAATATCCAAACGCCAATAAGTAAAATAAATGGTAAAATACCCATTAATAGGTTGCCCCAATCATTGGTTTCAGTATCAAACTTTACAATAGGTTTAGTATCTAAATCTGCTGTAATTTCGTTTAATTGATTCTCGAAATTTTGAAGATCTCCAAATTCAAATTTATAATTAGGTAGTGGCGTAGCTGAAGGTATAAATGCTTGCGGTTTAGACCTTTTGTGAACCTCTTGATTTTCAGCTTCTTTGGTTAAATAAACTTTTGCTACTCTGGTGTTTTTTACAATATCCACACGTTCAACTTCACCAGCTTCCAGATATTTAAAAAAGTCTGATGGTGTTGTCATTGTTCCATCTTGATAACCACTATTACTAAACAATTGAAACCCTAAAAATAGAGCTATTAAAATACCATAAATCCAATATGGACTAAATTTAGGCGTCTTATCGTTTATATTCTTTTTCTCGTTTGCCATTTTTTTTCTTTTAGTAACTCGTTTCTATAACTGTAGTTTTTGCATCGCCCCAAAGGCCTTCAATATCATAATATGCTCTGATATGTTTTTGAAAAACATGCACTACAACATTTACATAGTCTATTAGTACCCATTCGGCATTGTCCAAGCCTTCTGTATGCCAAGGATTATCTTTAAGCGCTTTGCTAACTTTTTTTTGTATTGAACTAACTATGGCGTTTACTTGTGTATTTGAAGTTCCTTCACAAACTATAAAATAATCACAAACCGTGTTTTCAATTTCTCTTAAATCTAAAATATTTATTTCTTTCCCCTTAACATCTTCAATCCCACTTATTATTACAGATATTAGTTGGTCTGCGCTTATTTTTTGTTTCGCCATTAATTTTATTTAATTTGTGCAAAGTTATTATTTTTTTAGTTCTTTATACTTCAAAATAATCATAAGATTTTAAAGTGTTTAAATAACTCCAATATGCCTATAATCAAACTTGATGCCATCGATTCCACAAATAACTACTTGCGAAGACTAATTAGTGAAGAAGATGTTGCCGATTATACGGTTATTATGGCTAAAAGGCAAACACATGGCAGAGGGCAAATGGGTACAATTTGGAACTCTGATAGAGGGAAGAACCTTATGTTTAGTGTGTTTAAGGATTTAAGTATGCACGATGTTGAATTTCCTTTCTATATTAGCATGGCCATTTCTTTAGCTATTCTTAAGACCTTTAAAACCTTGAATATTCCTGATTTACGTATTAAGTGGCCAAACGACATTTTGTCAGCAGACAAAAAGATTTGTGGTATTTTGATAGAAAATGTCATAAAAAATAAGCTAAGCTCAACGATTATTGGAATAGGTATTAATGTAAACCAGACTAAGTTTGAGAATCTTCCAAAAGCTTCGTCCTTAAAGAATATTACTGGAATTCATTACAATTTGGATGAGATTTTACAGCTTATCATTCAATATACAAAAGAATATTCTTCACTTTTACAAGATGAAAAATATGATTTTGTTAAAAATGAATATGAGGCTAATTTGTTTAGAAAAAATAAACCTTCAACATTTAAAGATGCTGAAGGTGTTATGTTCTCTGGTTTTATAAAAGGTGTTACAAAATATGGTAAACTACAAGTAATTTTAGAAGACGAAATTGTAAAAAAATTTGATCTTAAAGAAATTACGCTTATGTATTAGATAGCTTTTGGAATACTTGTAACCAGTGTTTCAATAAACTTTTTAATTGGACTTTTAATCATCATTGCCATCATAGGGTTAAATTCGCCAGTAAATTCTAATTGTACTTCACTGGTTTTTTCTTCAATTTTAACAATATTTCCAATAAGTGAAAAATCAATTTTTCCACCAGCAGCTCCAAAAACTATTTTATTTGGAGGTATAACTTCTTTCTTTTTTAAAATAATTTCTGGCATTCCTTTTAAGGCAAATAAAAATTTATCTTTACCTAAAACTTCAAATTTGCTAATGTTTTCGGGCATTAAAGCTTCAAAATTTTTAATATCAGATAAAAAGTTAAATACATCTTCAGGAGATTTTTCAACACTAATTTTTGGGGATTCTAAATTCATAATATCGTTTAGTTGTTATTTGTTAAGGCGTTTAGTTGTGCCTCTTAAAAGCTTTGCAACTAAACAACGTACTTTGTTATCAATTAGCGTTCCATTCACTAGGATTGGAATTCCATTCAGACAAGGTTTTTAATTCTTTTTCAGAAATATAGTTGGTGTCTAGGGCTTGTTCCAATAAATTTTCATAGTTACTTAAAGTATGTAAAGTAACCTCTTCGTTTTTAAAATTCTCAGTGGCCACATCAAAACCGTAAGTAAAAATAGCAACCATACCTTTAACTGTTATGTTAGCTTCTCTCAAAGCTTTTACAGCATTTAAACTACTTTTTCCAGTGCTAATTAAATCTTCAACAACTACTACATTTTGACCACTTTGAATAAAACCTTCAATTTGATTTTTTCGTCCATGTCCTTTTGCATCTGGTCTAACATATATAAAGGGTAAGCCTAAATATTCAGCAACTAGCATCCCGATGCCAATGGCTCCGGTAGCAACACCCGCAATAACATCTGGCTTACCATATTGTTTTTCAATATGTTTTGCCATGGTTTCGCGAATATAATTACGAATTGGCGGAAAAGACAATATAATTCGATTGTCACAATAAATTGGTGATTTCCATCCTGATGCCCAAATAAAGGGTTCTGTAGGGCTAAGTTTTATGGCATTTACTTGTAATAAAACCTCGGCGGTTTGTCTAGCGGTTTCTTTATTAAAAATCATGGAACAAAATTAAACATAAATTTGGTTTTTTGTGGTTGTTAATTTTAGAATTAAAATTATTTTTTCAACAGTTATCCATTTGTAATTAAAAGTGATATTTTTACCAAAACCAATTTGTTAAATACAACTTATGTATAAAGTTTTTGTTGGAGCTAAACCCATAGTTTTAACCACGGAAGTTGATCAGGAAACAAACTTTAAAAATTATTTACTCAATACTGTAAATATTGGAAAGGTTATTAAGGAACTCAATAATACGTCTTTAAGTGAAGTTCGCCTGATTCATAAAAATGAAGAAAAATTGCTTAAAAAGTTTTTAAAAAAGCTACCTAATGTTATTGCTGGAGGTGGAAAGGTTTTTAACGACAATAATGAGATATTATTTATTTACCGAAATGATAAATGGGACTTACCTAAAGGAAAAGCCGAAGGTAAAGAAACTATTGAGGAGACATCTATTAGAGAAGT
>CAXBID010000052.1:0-18385 GCA_963975495.1 uncultured Flavobacteriaceae bacterium
AAACCATTTTTAGTAATACTCTTTTGCCTAGCACTTATACCCCTGCATGGTAATCAATATTAAGGTGAGAATAAATTTCATGTGTTTAGAATTGTCTATTTTCAAAGGCGTCATATGCCTGCCTGGACGGAGGGCAGGTATATTGCCCATAATCATCCCCTTGTGTATTAATATTTCTAAATGCTCGTTTCATGTTTGTGTTTTTTAATTCATAGCATTATTTAATTCATTAATCATTTCCGGAACCAATACAAAAGGATCGTAAGCTCTACTTTTATTTTCAAGGGTTTCAACCGGTAGATAACCCCGATAATTGTTTTCACGAAGGATTTTTATAATTTTTGAAAAGTCCATTCTAACCTCGCTGTTTTTACCAAAGACACTTTCTTTTACCTGCCAATTAACAGTATAAGGTGTAACTGCTTTTATGTCTTTATATGGATCTTTTGTTTTAAACATTCCGGTATCCAGAATAATACCTGCCCACTCAGAATTTACAGCTTTCATGACTTTAATACATTGTTCACTTGTTTGTATCATATCGCCATGGTTTTGAATTCCGATGATAACTCCATGTTTTGCACCAAATTCGGCACACTCTTTAAAGCAATCCACCATCCACTCTGCCACTTCGCCCCATTTGTTTTCGTAGCCCTCAGGGATTTTTCCGGCAAATAAACGTATTACAGGAGCTCCTAATTTAGAAGCTACCACTATCCATTTTTTTGCCAACTCAACTGCTTCTTGTCTCACTTTTAGATCAGGTGACGCAAAATCGTTTTTTATCCCTGTTCCTGAAATATCAATTCCCAAAAGGAAGGCTTTTTTTTTAAATGCATAGATGAAATCGTCGGAAGGAACTTCAGGGTAACCAGGAAAATAATAGCCTGTTACATCCAAAGCTTTTATATTTTGTTCGGCACACCAATCCAGCAAGTCAAATAAGGAAAATTTGGGAATACCATCCTTGTCTTTCACGCGCAAAGCCTTATTAAAAGAATAGGCATTCAAACTTGGAACAATGCTGGCAGTACCGCTACGCACAACTTTGTTTTGTGCGAAACAAGAGAGGGAAGTACTTCCTGTTATAAGGACAATAATTAAGAGCTTAAAGGATAAAAACAAATATTTTCTGTTTCTAGGCATATGACTTCTATTGGTGTTTTTCATCTCATCATAATTTAATTATATCAATGGTATTTATCTCTTGCCATCGTTTATTTTAAAGGTATTCCATAGAATTCGCAAGCTCATTTAGATGTTAGTAACATACTATCACCTTTTAGTTCTATCGTATCCGAATAATCTTCAGTAATAATGTCAATTTTATTATTCCCCCTAATCACCTTAAACGGTTTATCCAGATTTTTCAGTTGATGTACCACGATGAATTTCGTTGATTTACATTTCCTTCTGATAATAAGCATTGGCTTAGAAATCTTTTTTATATTCTCAGGTGTATCGTCCCATCCATTGCCGACATCCATCGGGGTATTTGTTATAAAAACCTCGGTACCTTTCTCGCTTCCAACATCTAGTCTAACACGTTTTCCATCACTGTCGGTAAAACCACCCTGCCAAGATTCATGAACCAGACCTTTTTTACCTTTTCTAAGCCAGGAATTCCCTTCTTCCTTAGATTCAGAATCTATAGGCTCCAGTTTATAGTCCTTATTAAAATCATCATAATCTTTTAAATCTACTTTTGTGTAAAATTCAAAATGACCTTCATTATGTAAAATGTAGTCATAGGTATGAATATCATCGCTAGTACACTCGAATATATCAAGAAGATAGTCGTGAGTAATCCCTAGTGTTCGCCTTTGGGTTACACCATTATAGATTGATCCCCCAAGAGAGATTGTTTTCATTCGGCCACTATCTTCTATGTCCGAAAAAACAATATCGCTGAATTCCTCAGCTCTTTGGGGAAGCTGATACCTTCTCCTATCTGGTCCTTTTTTATCCACCACAACCGTATTATGACCTAAACTGTAATGAGAAATTGGTGTTTTATTGCGCTTGCCTCTTGAAGGTTTTGGTGCCAGATAATTCCAGCTTAGGTCCCAGTCAAGGTATATCATTTTTCCATTCACAATGAGGTCGAAATGGAAAGGATCATCATTCCCGTGGTATTGAGTGGTATTTCCATTTCGAACATGCAAAACATTATTTTTCCCATTCCAGTAATCTTTCCCCTCCACAGTACTAATCAAGGCATGCCCATGTTCCTTAAATACAGAGCTTTGAAAATACGCAGCTTCTTCGTTTTTCAGAGGTACTCCATGAGTGAGAGTATTGTCACCCCACACGGTCACATCCAAACAAAAACGATCTTTTTGCTTGTTAATCACCCATCCGTATTTTGGGTCTTTGTAGACCTTATAAAAAATTTCAAATTTGTTTACCACCCGATCGGACGGATCATCAAACAGATAGCCTCCACTATATTGATTTCTGAGTATTTCTCCATTTGAATTTTTGATGACGCGATGAGCAGCATCTCCATTTGAAGCTAATAAACCTGCCGGATAGCATAGTTCAAATAATCCATCAATCATGCCTTTCATAGAGCCTCCATTTGGAGACACATAATGGTATAAATCTTCATATTCATTTACCCTTGAAGCTTCAGCCAATAAACTCATCGCACATAGCACATAGTGAATTGTGTAATTGGTTGGTTCAGGCCAAAACTTTCCATCCCTTAGTTTATTTTCAAGGGCAGTTTTTAAGCCAAATTTACCATTAATGGAACGATCAATAGCTTCTTCATTTGATGTTAAAAACCCCATGATACCCATTGCTGATATACCCCAAAACTGAGTATTTCCCAATCGCCCAATAAAATCATCCTCATATCTAAAATACTGCTGGGTAACCTCTTCAAAACGGATCATTAAAGTATCTTTGATAGAGCTCATCAGCGGATGGTTCTTAACCATGTCCCATGCCCAGAAATAATTCATTCTAGACATTCCCCATGACCAGATTTGCTTGTTAGCAGGCAAGCCTAATTTATTATAGGGAACTCCCATCTGGTCCAACTTAAATTCTTTTATCAAATGCTCTTTTATCTGAATAAGTTTTGTTTCATCACCAGACAGTCGATAATGTATTGCTATATATTTCAAATACTGTCCGGTTGACCATTGACGCCAGCTCCCCTTCCAATTACTTTTATAAAACTCATCTTCTGACCTATAAACATTATTCTTTAATACTTCAAAGCGTTTATTTGCCCAGTCAAATTGCTTTATATTTTCTCTTATTCGTTCAAAATCTTGCTCATTCAGAAATAACTTTTCATCACCACCAATTATTGGAGGTGTCGAATTCCCCATGCAACCCAAAGGTAATATAAGCGCTCCAGATACAAATAAACCTAATTTAGAAAATTCTCTTCTTTTCATTTTTTAATATGCTATAATATTAGCTTAACATAACCTGAGACCCAAATTTGTAATATAAATAAGATTAAACCGTAATTTGAATACAGGTTAACTGGGTTCATTCCATACTTCCCGATAATCTATTTTATCTTAACCATACTGGAATCGAATCATTTTCAATCCACTCTGTAACTCTTTTATCTAATTTATCACCTTTCCAATTTGTAGACCCTGCCGGTAATGCATCATCTTTTGGCAACCATTTTTTATGTGCTTTAATAACCTCAGCATAGTCTGGGTTACTTGCCAAATTGGTATGTTCCCCTGGATCTGTTTTGTGATTATATAATTCTTCACCACCATCACGATAATGTATGTATCTCCAATCATTACTCCTTACCGCATGGTTTTTATAGTACCAAGTTGTTAATACGGACCTGTCTAATTCTGTTTCTGGGGTATTAATAAGGGGCACTAAACTTTCACCTTCTAACTTTGGTAATTCTGGAAGGTTACAAAGTTCAGTTAAGGTTGGATAAATATCCAAAAGGCTCACCACTTGATTGCTTTTTTGCCCATTACTTTTATTATTTGGCACTTTGAAATATAACGGAACTTTTGTCGCTTCTTCCCAAAGTGCTTGTTTTCTAAAATGTCTTTTTTCTCCTAAATGTTGTCCATGATCTGACCACAAAACAACAATAGTATTTTTTCCATTCGGGCTTTTTTCTAAAGCATCGATAACCTTTCCTATTTGCTCATCAACAAATGTTACGCAAGCTAAATACGACTGTACCAATTCTGGCAAGATTTCCTTTTTTTGAGTCACATCGCCCCAACCTCCTCTTGGAGTGTAACCATAAGCGATAGCTTTTCCCATGATTGGAATATCTTCAAATTCGTTATCAGGAATTTCGGGAACTATTATATCTTCAATAGGGTATAAATCGAAATACTTTTTTGGAGCGGAATAAGGCACATGCGGACGAATAAATCCTACTGCCATAAAAAACGGCTTGTCTTGTTTTTGGTTAAGTTTATCAATGGCCCAATTAGCAATTTGCTCATCGTACATACCTTTTTCAGGAATGTCTTCATCTTCTAAAGGCCCACCACATAAAGAGTAGAACCGATTGGTGTCTTTATAATTTTCAATTATATTATCCTCTCCATATAATTGCACAAGCTGTCCGCCACCCTTTGGAAACGGATAAAACATGGTACCACGATACCCATAGCCATTTTCTTTAATATGTGGCTCCATATTATTCCAGAAATGAGGTGAATATTCTGTCCAGAAATCATCTGTCTTGTCTTTATAGTCTGATTCACCACTATGGAAAATTTTTCCGGTAGCATAGGTATTATAGCCATTACTTTTAAAATGTTCCGGAAGCATTTTATGGTTAGCCATTACTGTATCATAATTCTTTTTCATATTAGCCGTAGAACTATACCAGCCAGACGATGTTGGATGAATACCACTAAGTATAGAGTTTCTAGAAGCTGTACAAACAGGTTGTGAGGCATGCGCGTTTGTAAACAAAACCCCTTCGCCAAACAATTTATCCATATTTGGCGTTATAGCTTGCGGATGACCAAGCAATGCGCCTTCCCAATTGTTTAAGTCATCAACTGAAATAAAAAGTACGTTTGGTTGTTGTTGCTCATTTGTTTGCTTTTTTGAAGAACAACCAAAAATAAAGAGCAAGAAAATTATTAAGATATTTATTCGATTCATTGCGTTGTTATTTTAATTCGTATTATTTCAAAAGGAATTTATGTATTTGTTAGCATAAAGAAACTCAAATTTTTAATGACAGCTCCAAAATCATTTTATTAAAGCTAATTATCCATATATACGTTTTCGAAGTATTCTTTTCTCCGTAATTCATATCCATTTTCTTCTCCCGATAAATCCAAATTTTTGACGGTATTCATCATATTTTTCCGATCTTTACCCATCCACTCCATAACATTTAAAATTTTAAGTGTAGCATAAGAATGTTTTTTTAGCATATCATTTAAGCAAGTGAATCCAGGTTCGCGCTTACCATTTTTTATCAAAGTCCAGGCAGCTATTACTCGTACTTCATCTGAGTCATCGTTTATTGCTTTAAGCCCCGCTACTTCATCATTCAATAAAAAACATCCTACCATAGCCCAATATCTAACGCCACTATCTTCGTTATTAAGCATATTTCTTAACTCATCTATATTTTTTTCATTTTGCTCTAAAGCTAAATCTGCTGCATCTAACAGTGCAGGTAAATCATACAACTTAGGATTACGAACCATTTCGTAAATTGTAATTCCATTATCTTTTGCTCGTTTTATCATTTCTGATTCCGGCAATAATGCAGAATCATATATTTTTAATTGCCAATCACGTAAAGCTTCGCGCATCGCTTCTATTTTTTCAGCATACTTGTCATTTTCAATTAGATTGTTAGTGTTATCCCAATCATCTTTCAAGCTATAAAATTCTTCAGTATAGTTTTTTGGATAAAAGTACTTTGCTTGTTCAGTAGTTGCTTTACCATCGTTTACATATTTTTCCCACGCCACTGTTGCTGTCATTTTCCATAGAAATTGCAAATGTTGTAACCATGGTGCATACGGCATATAATTGCGGATATATACAAACTCTTTGTCGTATACTGCTCTGGCATTTTCATTTCCCTCATCCATGCGACCTCTAAATGCAAAATGATATTTTTGTTCTGGTTCTTTATTTTTGCCTAAAAAAATGTTTCCTTGCATATGGTCAGGTACAGGGGCACCTGTAATACTTAGCCACGTTTTGGGCATATCTACAAAGCTGACCAATCGGTCTACAATTGTTCCAACTTCTTTTACAGGATAAAGAGATTTGTATTTCTCAGGAATTCGAATTATCAAAGGACTATGTATTCCACTGGCAAACAAATAGCGTTTGCTGAGCGGCAATACACCACCATGATCTGAGTTGTAAATAACAATAGTATTGTCGGCTAAACCAAGTTCTTCTAATTTTTTTAATGCTTCACCAACACCAGTGTCCATTCGTTTTACCGCATCATGATATTTTGCATACGTTTTACGTATATCAGGCACATCCGGATGATACGCATGTAAATTTACATCATTAGGATTATGAATGGTATTTTCTACTTTACCCTGAGCCCTACTTTCATGTGATTCAAAAAAGTTAATAACTTTAAAAAAGGGTTGTTGATTTCCAAGCGTTTCCCAATCAACAGAGGAAACCTCTCCATTTGACACTTTCTTATCGGTTGCATCCCAACAATCATTATCTGGTCTTCCTCCGATGTTATAGTCTGTCTTCATTCCATTGCTTACATAATAGCCGGCTTTTTTTAAATAATCGGGATAATATTTTATAATATCATGTGGAATATCATTACGACTTCTCATAGGATGTGTTCCCATAGATAGGGCGTTCACTCCTGTAATCCATGTACTCCGTGAAGGAGCACATACAGGGGCATTGGCATAACAATGTGTGTACCTAAAACCTTGTTCCGCCAGCGCATCGATATTAGGTGTTTCCGCATACTTATTTCCGTAACATCCCACCCAATCAATATTATTATCTTCGCTAGTTAACCATAAAATATTGGGACGTTCTAATGATAGTTTTTCTTTACATCCAGTCAGACATACCATACTTATTAAAATGAGTATATAATACTTCATAATTTCTTAATTTATTCGAACTATGTTTGTTCGATTCATGCTTATATCAGTTCAATTATCCATTTTATTTCCCCAGATAATGCTTTGTTTTACATGGTAAATTTTATACGATATAGCTCTACTTTATCCCATGACTTTATCAATTTTAGATCCTCTATGGGATAGGTTTTAATCTCAACAATAAACAGTGTTTTGCCATATTTAATTCTCATCTGTCTATCTTCTCCTTTGTAAGATTAGTAAAAAAGTTAATGTTTTTAACCAATATTTTAATTATACTAATTAGTTCCCATCAGACTAATTTTCCTTTTCCATTGTTTGTTTTTTAAGTTTAGCAACAGCAATTCCGAATTCTCCAGAAATCGAATAATAGAGATATACATCTTCATTATCACACACATGATATAGCACCAATGAAGATAAAAAAACAACTGATGTATACTATTTTTATATGTGTGTTATTAATTTTCATTACTATCGAAATACGCTATAAGACTATATACATTGGTGTTGAGTTCCTTCATTTTTTCCATCATTGGTTTCCAAACTTCATACTCGTTACTTACAATACCTTTGTTTGCATCAATATTTGAAGGATCAACTCCTTTTGCTGTTGGGTCGTTATCTTGGTATTTAAAATAATGCCAACCCACACAGTTTTTAGATTCTAATAAAGCTAAATTATAATTTTGGTAAAAAAGCCCTCGGTCTTTTTGCGTTCTCACTATCCAACCTGCTCCACTGGTATTTCCCATACCTGAATCCTCTCCCTTTGTATAATACTCGGTTATTATAAAGGGTTTACCAGTCCATTTTACCCAATTATTCATGTCTTCTGTATCCGGGGTCCAATGGTTATAATAATTGTTTGAGATGACGTCTAAATATTTTCCTGCCGTTTTCATAAACTCAGCATAATTTTTTTCACTACTATAAAAACGAGAACCTATATACATGTGATTGGGATCGTATTTTTTTATAGATTTAGAAACTATTGAAAAATATCTATCTGCTACAAACGCCATAAATAATTCACGATGCTGATCCGTAATTTCTTCTTTGGTAATTCCCTGATCTTTTAACCATTTTATTGCAGCTTTATGTCCGTAATCATTCGCTGGTAAACTCAAATAATTCTCTAAAGCTGTAAATTTAAATGGCATTTCGTTATCTGAAAAGTGTCCGAATAAATTAGGGTCGTCTTTATATTGTAATAACTTTTTTGCATGCTCATCACAGAACGTTTCAAACTCAGGATCAAAAACAAAAATGGCATCGTTCGGATATCCTGTATGCCCAGGTTGTTGATGCGTGCCACCGCGTTTACGGCCATAACTGCTCATAAAATTCCAATTAACTGTATATGGAAAAGGTTTTTCTAAGGATTTATTTGTCTCTACAATTGCCTCTATGTCGCTCCAAGAACCGGCACAATTAAAACCATTTTCTTGTAACATGTGAATAGTTTCTTCTATCCAATTTTCTTTGGTTTTAAACTTTTTTGTTAAAGCTGCTTTAGTTCTTTCAGATTTACCAGTATTGATACTATTTAAAGCAATATTAAAATATTTATATCCTAGTGGATCAATACCCCACCAACGGTCACCAATTTTTTTAACATGGTAGAAACCCGTTGCATAATTTGTAGGCTGATTTAAAGCACCGCCAAATTTACTAAGTTTAGTTTCTGAATTTGAAGGCTTATAACCTGATAGCAATTCAATAGTTCGTGTTTTAAAAGGCTGATAATCTTTGTAGCTTCTTGTACCATCTTTATTATAAACTTTTACTTTAGCATCTACCAAAATGGAATTTAATGATGTATTTTCTTTAGAAGCCTTTGTTGTTTCTTTACATCCAAAAAAGACAAATAGCAAACTAATGAAGATTAAATTTTTCATTTGTTTATTTTTTATTATTTGCTGGTTAAATCTTACCACTGATAATCTTTTCCTTCTCGACTTAATCTCCAAGACTCCTTAACTTCTTCCAACCCAGCAATCATCTTTTTTAATAACTCTGGTTTTTCTGAAGCCAAATCATGAGATTCAGACGGGTCTGTTGATAAATCAAAAAGCATCATGTCTTTTCCAACTTCCGGAATACAAATTTTATATTTACCGCTTATATAAGCGTAAAGTTCTGTTTTTTTATAGAGACGTTGATAACCAGAAGCTATGGGAACAGTTCTTTCTTTAGAATAGTTATCCAACACTACCGGTTTAAGGCTCACACCATCCAGAGGGATTTTTTTATCGATTGGAATGTTTAGCATATCAAGAATTGTTGGCAAATAATCTACGGTTGAAGATTGATAATTTGAAACTTGACCCGCTTTAATATGCTCAGGCCATAAAATTAACGACGGCACACGTAAACCACCTTCCCACATTTGGTGTTTATGCCCTCTAAAAGGCCCCGCAGAAGCGATTCCTTTTTTTGCAAGTGGGTCAGAAGGACCATTATCACTGCAGAAGAAAATAATGGTATTTTCATCTATATTTTTATCCTTTAAAAAATTACGCAAACGCCCAATTTGATCATCCATAGCTGTTATAGCACCATACAAATGTTTCTGTGCTAATGATAAGTTTGGATATTTAGCCAAATATTCTGGACCAGCAACTACGGGTTCATGTGGTGTATGAAACCAAATGGTTGCAAAAAAAGGTTTATCATTTGAAATGGATTTTTCAATAAAAGGTATAGCCCTATCCATGATGATACGGCTATCATCACCCTCTAAATTAGAGGTAACGGGTTTACCGTTCTGCACGTAAATAGAACCACCCCAAAATCCATCCTCTCTTGCGCCAAAACTGGTCCAACCATCAGGAGTTTTTGTTGGATTCCAAGTTGGGACTGCACTTTTAGTAGCAAATGTTTCATCATAACCATGATGCCATGGCGGTGAATAGTTCCCTCTTGACTCTACTTTATCTGGCTCTAGCCATCCTACATGCCATTTACCAAAAAAACCTGTTTGATATCCTTCCTTTTTTAATATTTCTGAAATCGTTTTTTCTGCAGGCCGCATACCTCCCGTATGGGCTGCAAAAATACCTTGTCTGAAAGGACTCCTGCCTGTTAAAACACTAGCGCGGGTTGGCGAGCACAATGGGGCCGCTGCGTAGAAATTAGTAAATTTAACACCCTCCTTTGACATGCTATCCAAATACGGAGTTATTATATTTTTATTTCCATTAAACCCTACGTCTCCATAACCAAGGTCATCGGCCATAATAAGTATGACATTAGGGCTCGTACTTTTTGATACTGATTTTTGGGCATAACACCCCAGTACTAATACATTAACACCAATTAATATTATAAATCGGAAAAAAACTAAGGCTTTCATATATACTTTTGTTTAACTTATGGGTTATTCTTTTTTTGGAATTGTTTTGTTTATAATTATAATTCAATGATCTAAAAAACTACCTCACAATCTTTAAGGAGAGGAGGTAGGTTTCTAAAACAAACTAAATAAACAACTAACTCAAATATCATTAATTTTCATAACCAGGATTTTGTGCCATTGGGATTCCATTTGCATCAATTGCATCCTGTGGAATTGGCAATAATGTGTGACGATCATCGCCATTTGGAGCTCCAACTTTATTGTAAAGTTGAAACCTTTCATACCATTTACCTAAGCGTACTAAAGTATATTTTCTATGTTCTTCAGAATACAACTCTCTAGAGCGTTCATCCAAAATAAAATCAATATCTACATCTCCAGCTGTTATTAAACTAGCATTTGCCCTTGACCGTAATTTATTTATAGAAATTGCAGCGCCACCTAAATTTCCTGTATTCATTTGTGCTTCAGCTAAAATTAAATAGGTTTCTGCTAGTCTTAAATAAACTTGATCATTATAGCTCCTAGAACCCGCTAAATCTAAGGGGTTAGCATAATCCCACTTTCTGGTACTTGGCCATTCATTATTTCTTTGTTTTTCATCTTTACCTTTCCAATCGAAAAATATTGTATCTCCAATTGCGCGTCCGCTTGGAACATTATCAGGATTGTTTAACACTTCATAATCTCTCCAAGCAAAACGTCCTCCTCTATCATCTGAATCTTCATATAATTCCATTGCATAACGCGTAGGACTTACTCTTTCTAACCCTCTACCTCCATTTTCCACTGAAAATATAATTGTGTTTGATATACCATCAACTCTAATGTCTTGAGATCGACCACGGTGCCAACGTCTCATAATATTATCTCCCCCTCCATTTACTTCCAGCTCATGCTGCATGACCCAAAGTACTTCCGTATTTCCTTCTGATTTATTTGAGTTTCCATCTACAAACATATCAGTAAATGGCGTACCTGGCTGATTTGCCCTAACGCCATACCTTTCAGTAATTAAACTAAAAGGCCCATTATTTATTAAATCTTCTGCTTTAGTTATTGCATCTCCATCTCTTCCTAAAGTCAAGTATAATTCTGCTAAGTAATGTGTAGCAACTCCTTTTACAACTTTTCCTCCATTTGGAGATGTTTCCGGTAAATGCTCTTCGGCAAATAATAAGTCAGCTTCTATTGCTTCTCTAACCTCAGCTATTGGAGTTCGTACCCAATCTGTAATAACGTTTGCTCCACTAGATTCTTCTAATTGCAAAGGAATATCACCATATAAGAAGGTAAGATGTCTGTAAATCCAAGCTCTTAGTAAACGAGCTTCACCAACGATTCTATTCTTTTCCTGGGCTGTCCAATCAATAGCTGGATTTTTGGCTCTAGTTATAAGCGTATTGGCTGCATTATTCATTTCGTACAACCAATTTAATAATCGACGATTACGAGCATCAAATGGTGTGTTTCTTGCATCAAGCTCATTACCTCCTCTAGCCCAACCAGAACGTTCGTTTCCAAACATATTGTCTGTACCTGTTACTGCTGGATCAATCATTAAATCATTCCCACTTCCAAAGTTGGAACCACCTCTTTCTCTTCTATATTGAGCATATAATCCATTTAATCCAACCTCAAACCCGGCTATATCTGTGTACAAATTATCTGCGGCTATGTCGGCTCTTGGGTCTTCTACTAATTCAAGATCTGAACATCCTAAAAATAAAGATGTTAAGATTGTAAATGTTAAAATATATTTTATTGTTTTCATAGTGTGTAATTTATTATTTAGAAATTAACATTAAATCCTACTGTAAACGTTTTTTGCAGCGGTGCATCACGAGTTCCTGTAAACTCGGGGTCTAAACCTTCATAATCAGTAAAGGTAAATAAGTTACGCCCTGTAACGTACAGTCTAAATCTCTCAATACCCAATTTATCGAGTACCTCTTGCCCTAAGTCATAAGATAAGGTAATATCTTTTATTCTCCAATAATCGGTACTCTCATAAAAACTGACTCCATCTATATTTGCTCCATCTATATTACCATAAAATTCATTTGTAGGATTATCAGGAGTCCACCAATTCTTTTTTGTTGTGTTTCTCCGAACCTCGCCAAAAACATTATCACTTTTTAAGCCATTTTGTTGTATGGCACCAAATGCACCTTGAGACAATATATACAATGAGAAGTTTTTATATGAAAAATTCATACTTAAAGCGGCTATAGTTGTTGGATCTCTTTGCCCTAAAATAATTCTATCATCAGCATTAATATCTCCATCTGTAGCATCAGGAATCCCATCACCATCTGTATCTACGGTTAATTGATCTTTGACTTTAGCAAAACCTGGCTCCGCATCTGGTTGAGGACCGTTGGCAATATCATCTCCTATTTGCCAAACACCATCATATTCATATTCATAATATACTCTAATTGGCTGTCCTATAAACCAATCATTTCCAACATCATCTGTTTTATCTCCATAAAGATCAACAATCTCATTTCTATTGAATGAAATGTTTGCATCTACATCCCAACTAAAATTGTCTGTTCTTACAGCATTAGCAGATATCGAAAATTCCAGACCTTCGTTTTGTATTTCACCAATATTCGTTGTTATTTCCGTAGCACCATTAAAAGGCGAAATAGATCTACTCGTTAATAAATCTGTTGTTTTTGATTGATACGCTTCAATACTACCTTTAATTCTATTTTTTAAAAAGCCATAGTCCAAACCTATATTAAGAGCACTTGTAGTTTCCCAACCTAATGAAGGATTTCCTAACTCATTATCTGTGACATATCCGGGTAATGAAGTACCACCATCTACATATGAACGCTCTATTAATTGGGTTAGTGACTCATAAGGAGAAACAGCTTGATTTCCATTTTCACCATAAGAACCTCTTAATTTTAGAGTGCTAACACCTGAATTTTCCATAAAAGCTTCATTGTGAATATTCCATGCTACTGCTGCTGAGTAAAAGTTACCGAATTTAGTAGAATTACCAAATGCCGAATACCCATCTCGTCTTCCTGTTAATGTGAATATATATCTATTATCAAATCCATAATTTAGACGTAACATTGAGGACAAAACAGTACTTTTTTGATACGTATAACCAGGTTCTACTAAAGCAGCTACATTTGCTTGACGCCAAGTAAGTACATCGTTAGGAAATCCTTGAGAGTCTAAATCTTGGTCATCTCTTAAATCATCTTGAAAACTATATAAACCTGTTAAAAAAACATTGTGCTTACCAAATTCTTTTTTATACGTCACAATATTTTCTAATAGTATATTGGTTCTAAAATCATTTCGGACTTGAGCTTCACCTTGATTTTCTAAACCTCTCTTTGTATTGACTCCCCAATAACTTCCTATTCTAGTATTTGTATATTCAAGTCCACTATTTAATCTATACGATAGCCCTGGAATAAAACCTAAATCTACATCAAAATAAACATTAGAAATCACTTTATATCTTTCATTACTATTATCTGCGAGTGTGTTTTGCAACGGATTACCGTAAAAAACATCTTCAGGCCATGGGTAAATGGTAAGGTCACCATTTTCATCATAACTTGTTGTCAAGGGATTCATGTAATAAGCATCACTAAAAGAAGGGCCTAAACCACTAGAATCGCTATAACTCAGTTGTGTATTTGTTCCAATTGTAAGCCAATTTGTTGCATTAGATTCTAGATTAAGTCGAAGTGTTGATCGTTGAAAATTATCATTCACTGCTATCCCTTTAACATCCAGCAACGTACCAGATATATAATATTTAAATTTATCAGAACCTCCTGAAACCGAAAGATTATGTTGTAAAGTAGAGCCTGATCGAAGTGCTAAATCAATCCAATCTACACCTCCTCCACTTTCGTAAATTTCTATCTCTGAAGGATCAAATACACCTGGCTCTCTTGTTTCTTTAAAATCATAAAATTCTGATGCTGAAAGTACATTAGGTAAATTAGTAGCCTCGAGCACACCATAATAGCCATCATAGCTAAATCGTACTTTTCCACTTTTACCTTTTTTTGAAGTAACTAAAATTACACCATTTGCACCTCTTGAACCATATATTGCTGATGCTGATGCATCTTTTAAAACTTCCATTGCAGCAATATCAACAGGGTTTATATCATTTAGGCTTCCACTGTAAGGAATACCATCTAGAACTATCAATGGACCGTTGTTTGCAGAAATAGAATTTCTACCTCTAATAAGTATTGTGACATCTCCACCTGATGCGCTCGCACTATTATTATTAACGGTAACACCTGCTATAGAACCTTGTATTGCCTGGGCTACGTTTGTATTAGAAACCATATCTAATCGCTCTTTGGCGACAGAACCAACAGCACCGGTAATATCACTTTTCTTTTGTGAGCCATACCCAACTACGATAACTTCGTTTAATTGTGCGTTATCGGTTTCCATCTTCAAATTATAGACGCTTGAACTTCCTACAACCACTTCTTTCCTTTTAAATCCTACATAAGAAAACGTTAATGTTTGTCCAGCGGCTACTGAAATAGTGTAGTTGCCATCAAAATCTGTACTGGTACCCTTTTTGGTACCTTTTACAATAACATTTACTCCCGGTAAAGGAATACCAGAAAGATCGGTGACATTTCCTGTAATGCTTTTGTTTTGAGCAGACCCATTAAAGGCTGCTACCAAGACAAAAACCACACATGTTAGTTTAAGAAATAATTGTTTTTTCTTCATAAAGTTTGAGTTTAGTTATTAATTTCAATTTTTCTTGACAACGCTTCTAAATAATAATAATCTGCGTATATCAATGGTACATCTACTTCTGAGTTTTTTGGTTTAGAGCCAGTTGAGTGCTTTAATAAAAATCCTTTGTTTGCTCCTTTAACATTAAAATAGCTGTCTGAGGAAAGCGCACCCATAATACCGTTGGCCACATTTAAATACTGTTTATTGTCCTGCTCTGTTAGCATAGATAACTCATATAAGGCAGAAGCTATGATAGCTGCGGCTGAGGCATCGCGAGACTCTGTTTTTAAATCTTGCAAATCAAAATCCCACAATGGCACAAAATCTTCTGGCAATTTTGCAATGTTTATAATATAGTTTGCAACATTTTCTGCATGCTTTAAAAAAATAGGGTCATTTGTTTCCCTATAAATCATAGTGTAACCATATAATGCCCAAGCCTGCCCGCGTGACCATGATGAATTATCCGAATAACCTTGATGCGTATTTTTAGAAATAACTTCTCCAGTATCAGCGTCATACCCAACGACGTGATATGAGCTATAATCATTTCTAAAATGGTTTTTCATAGTTGTTTTTGCATGGCTAACAGCAATATTGTAAAATACAGGGTCTCCTGTTTCTTTCCATGCCCAAAACAATAATTCTAAATTCATTAAATTATCTATAATCACAGGAAACTCCCATTTATCTTTATTATGGTCCCAAGACCTAATACAACCTACCTTTTCGTTAAATCTTGTTGTAAGGGTTCTTGCAGATTGAATCAATACCTTCTTGTAAGATTCATTTTTAGTCAATTTATACCCCAAACCGAAACTGCACATCATTTTAAATCCTATATCGTGGTTTGATGCATTAAATTGCTCACTTTCCAAAGCGTTCGTATATAATGTTGCTTTTTCTTTCCAATCAGTATCTTTGGTTAATTCGTACATGAGCCAAAGTACCCCAGGGTAAAAGCCACTTGTCCAATCTCTTTTATTCACCAATTTCAGGCTACCTGATTCATTTATAGTTCTAGGGAATCTTATTTTATCTGAAGCATTGTTAGTGTTTTCAGAAATATATTTTAATTGACGAGAAGCTTTCTCTATACTTTGTGAGTTGTAATTAGATTCGTTATCAGTTTTGCATGAAAACACCAAAAGAACGGTTACGATATAAAAAGCTAATCTCTTCATTAATAAATAATTATTGTGTTTCAAATTTATTAGATATTATTGACAATTACTTGTACTAATGTCCCCATTTACTGGTAATTATGTTCCTTTCTTGTAATCATGTTACAAAAAACAACATACGTGCTAATATTTATTTAATGGTTAATATTTCCTAAACTTATTATTTAGTATTTTAGAGTCTTGAAAATTCGAATGAAATATAAGCTATTTAACATATTATTTGTCCTGGTTTCTTCAGTGCTTTTTAGTACAAATAATCCAGTTATTTCATTATCCAAAGTGACTCCAGAAGGCGGTGTTGTACAGTCACAAGTTTCCTCCATTATTGAAGATAACCAAGGTTTTATTTGGTTCAGCACCTATAATGGGCTTTTTTTATATAATTCAATCGACATAAAAAAATATAGTTACTTACACAAGGATTCTACATCAATTTCAACCAATAGAATCAACACTCTTTTTAAGGATAAATCTGGTAAATTATGGGTGGCTACTGAAAATGGTTTATGTTCCTACAACGAAAAAAAAGATAATTTTAAGAGACACACAGTTTGTGATCAATTCGATAATTTTATTGGCAAGAATATTATTTCTTTTTTTCAGGATAACAACCATAATTATTGGTTTTCAGATGAAAAAGGTATTGGCACTTATAACCCAGATACAAATAGGGCCTATTATAAAAACACAAATAACAAAACCAACAAAATCAGTTACGCAACCATTAGCGTTAACGGTACTGTTTGGGTCTTTTATGAAGATGGTGATATTTATTATTTAACAAAGGAATCCAACGTTTTTCAATTTTTTGAAAAAGGTTTTGAAAACTCTGTTAGTTCAGTACTTATTGATAATAACTTTATTTGGATTGGCTATCAATCCCTAGGGTTACTTTGTCTAAACATAAAGGATGGTTCTGTTGCTAATTATTTTAATTCAGATTCGTCAGCAGATATAGTTTTACCTGGTAACCGCATAAGAAGTTTAATAAAGGACGATAACAATCAAATTTGGGTGGCCACAAATAATGGTATTGTAATTATCGAGAATAATGAAGTAAAATTAATAATAGACAAACAAAAGTATTCTGAACTCCCACACCATTCTATATACTCATTATATAAAGATTCCAATAAAAATATTTGGATAGGTACTTGGTTAGGAGGATTAGCTTTCCAAAATAAATATAATAATTCATTCCAACATTACACAAAATCTACCTCAAGAAAATCACTAAGTAGTAATAATATTAGTTGTTTTACTCAAGTTCCAAACAAATCAGATATAATAGTTGGTACTGATGACGATGATTTAAACTTATATAATCCGGTAACTAATATTTTTACAACTTTCCCTATTATTTGTCAAGGTGATACTATCAAAAGAATTAAATCAATTACTTACGACAAGGATGAAACTTTATGGGTAGGCACTTATAGAAATGGTGTTTTATTTAAAGAAAAAAACAAAAAGTTTTTTGAACGTTTGATACCACCCTTTCCTGTAGGGATTCAAAACTTAGATCTTTTAGCAACACAAGACGGACTTTGGGTGAGCAGTTATCGATTGGGAGTATATTTTTACCATTTTCAATCCAAATCGTTTACACAATATAAAAATAATCCTTTAGATATTAATTCAATATCAAATAATACCGTTTGGCATATAATCCAGGACAAAAATAAAGACATATGGTTCGCTACCGAAAATGGACTCAATTTATTAAAAAAAGACACATCAAAGTTCATACGTACATTTCATCAGGACCATAATCCAAATAGTATTTCATATAATTATATTTACCATATATATGAAGATAATAACGGTTTTTTATGGTTAGCAACAAACGGTGAAGGGTTAGATAAATTTAACCCAGATACAGGTACTGCCGAACATTTTACTATGAAGGATGGTTTAGCCGGAAACGAAATATTTTCTATCCTTCAAGATCAAAATGAAAATTTATGGATTACTAATGAGAATGGACTTTG
>CAXBID010000053.1:0-18317 GCA_963975495.1 uncultured Flavobacteriaceae bacterium
AGAGAAGAGATAATAGAGAATAGACTGCAAACTGCGACTGCAACTTTTTTATATTTGAGTAAGCCTGCAAACTGAGACTGCGACTGAAAACTAAAAATATGACACTGTGTCAGCATTTTTTCGTTGGCATAATCATTGACTTATACTAACCGAAATTAAAAATAAACATTCAACACAATAAAGTATAAAATATTATGAGCAAAATTATTGGAATAGATTTAGGAACAACCAACTCTTGCGTTTCTGTAATGGAAGGTAATGAGCCAGTAGTTATTCCTAATGCAGAAGGAAAAAGAACAACCCCATCGGTAATTGCTTTTGTGGAAGGCGGTGAAATTAAGGTTGGTGATCCTGCAAAAAGACAAGCGGTAACAAACCCTACAAAAACGGTTTATTCGATTAAACGTTTTATGGGGAATAAATATTCTGAGTCGAAAAAAGAAGCAGAACGTGTACCTTATAAAGTAGTAAAGGGTGATAATGATACGCCAAGAGTAGATATAGAAGGGCGTTTATACACGCCACAAGAATTGTCAGCAATGATTCTTCAAAAAATGAAGAAAACAGCTGAGGATTATTTAGGAACTTCAGTAACTCGTGCTGTTATTACAGTGCCTGCTTATTTTAATGACAGTCAGCGTCAAGCTACTAAAGAAGCTGGCGAGATTGCTGGTTTAAAAGTAGAACGTATTATTAACGAGCCTACCGCAGCAGCTTTAGCTTACGGTATGGATAAAAAAGGAACGGACCAGAAAATAGTGGTTTTTGACTTTGGTGGAGGAACACATGATGTATCTATCCTTGAATTAGGTGATGGTGTATTTGAAGTGCTTTCTACGGATGGTGATACGCACTTGGGTGGTGATGATATTGATGAGAAAATCATTAACTGGTTAGCAGATGAGTTCGAGAAAGACGAAAGCATGGACTTACGTAAAGACCCCATGTCTTTACAACGTTTAAAGGAAGCTGCTGAAAAAGCGAAGATTGAATTATCATCTTCAGCACAAACCGAAATTAACTTACCTTATATTACAGCAACTGCTAGTGGGCCAAAACACTTGGTACGCACATTAACACGTTCTAAATTTGAGCAATTAATTGACGATTTGGTAAAACGCACTATCGAGCCTTGCCAAACGGCATTAAAAGCAGCAGGTTTAAGCAAAAGTGATATTAATGAAATTATTTTGGTAGGTGGTTCTACACGTATCCCAGCGGTTCAGGAAGCTGTGGAGAAATTCTTTGGAAAAGCACCAAGTAAAGGTGTAAATCCAGATGAGGTTGTGTCTTTAGGTGCGGCAATCCAAGGTGGTGTTTTAACAGGTGATGTTAAGGATGTATTGCTTTTAGATGTAACACCTTTATCCCTTGGTATTGAAACCATGGGTAATGTATTTACAAAGCTTATTGAAGCGAATACAACCATTCCTACCAAAAAATCCCAGGTGTTTTCAACAGCGGCAGATAATCAGCCTTCAGTAGAAATTCACGTTTTACAAGGTGAACGTGCTATGGCAGCGGATAATAAAACGATTGGACGTTTTCATTTAGATGGTATTCCACCAGCAAGACGTGGTACACCTCAAATTGAAGTCACGTTTGATATTGATGCCAATGGTATAATTAAAGTATCGGCTACTGATAAAGCGACTAATAAAACCCAGGATATTCGTATTGAAGCATCTTCTGGTTTAACTGAGGAAGAAATCCAAAAAATGAAAGCAGATGCTGAAGCGAATGCAGAAGCGGATAAAAAAGCGGTAGAACAAGCTTCAAAATTAAACGAAGCGGATTCTATGATTTTCCAAACGGAAAAACAATTGGAAGAGTTTGGTGATAAATTATCAGATGATAAAAAACAACCGATTGTTGATGCTTTAGAAGAATTGAAGAAGGCTTATGAAACTAAAGATTTAGAGGTTATTACGCCTGCTTTGGATAAAATTAACGAAGCTTGGAAAGTAGCAAGTGAAGAAATGTACAAAGCACAAGCTGATGCACAACAAGGTGGAGCAGAAGCTCCAGGACCAGATGCTCCCGACGCTTCGGGACAAAACGGAGAAGCTGAAGGAAGTGATGTGGAAGATGTAGATTTTGAAGAAGTGAAGTAAGCAGAGAGCCACTTTTTGCTAAGGCAAAAAGCGTGTGAATCGCTTATTCCGAATTAGTTTCGGAATCTTTTAAAAAAAAACAAGAAGTCGGAATCCCGGTAGCTATCGGGAGAAGCTTGAAGTTATAAAACGCAATCATTAATTTGGTTGCGTTTTTTTATTTAAAAACATTTTATTAATTACTAGAGCATGCGGAAATGTAACTGCTGCTATGAAAGAAAAGAAAATAGCATAAAATATTTTTTCTTCTTTGAAAATAATATAAACAACTGATATTCCTATTAGTGATAAGAGCCAATAAGGGAGAGCTTTTATACAATACCGATATACATTTTTCTTATTAAAAGCCCCATAAATAAAATTTACTTGCTCATAAAGTGATGGAATACTATGCCAAAAGATAAAGTAGATTGTAAATCCCCAAATTAGAGTTGAAACTTCAAATATTGTAGTAAATATTAATAAAAAAAATAGTTCTTTTAAAATAGTTCTTTTTAAAGAAGGCAATTTTAAATATAAAAACAGTGCTAGTAAAGTGAAGATTATAGTATTGGTAATGAACGAATAAATAATTAAATCTTTTGATATAGTTTGATTTGTAATTGAAAAAATAACTTCTATGACATCATTAGAGTTTAATACGAACAATAATTGAAGCACTAATAAACCATAAATAAAGAAGAATATATGTTTAAGTTTTTTTGAAATATTTAATGATTTATTTTCCCAATGTTGTTCACCAAAATGATAAGCACTGAAAAGTATAAAGAGCGTCAAGCCAACCAATGGCAAATAATAAAATATAATTACTGCCGATAAAACGGTGAGTAAATAAGTCACTAAAACTCTAAAAAACGTATGCTGTGTTTTTGAATTAGAAATAGAAATAGAATTAATAAGTAAAATATCATTAGAACCGTGCATAATTCCAAAAGAAAAAATTAAAATAAACCCCAAAATAATTTCAATTTCTCTTGAAAACAATGATGTTATCCATAGTCCAAAAAAACTAAGCACAATTGATAAATTATAGATTTTTATCATAATAAATTACAGAAATTAAAATTTTTAGCAAATTATTTATCAAAAATACATATATTTTGTTTAATATTTATTAAATTTGTTTAAACAAAAAAATAAATAACTATGAAAAATGTATTATTATTAACTGACATTACTTCAAAAATGGATCCAACTGATTATGTTGGATTTACATTTTTTGTTGGCTCTATGGCTATGATGGCTGCTTCAGCTTTTTTCTTTTTATCACTTAATCAATTTGATAAAAAATGGCGAACTTCCGTTCTTGTTTCGGGATTAATCACATTTATTGCTGCTGTGCATTATTTTTACATGAGAGATTATTGGGCTGCCAATATGGAATCTCCAACATTCTTTAGATATGTAGACTGGATTTTAACAGTACCATTAATGTGTGTTGAATTTTATTTAATCTTAAAAGTGGCGGGTGCAAAACCTTCACTTATGTGGAAACTTATAGTATTATCTGTAGTCATGTTAGTTACAGGTTACTTTGGTGAAGCTGTATTTCCAGATCAAGCCGCACTTTGGGGTGGAATTTCAGGAGTCGCATATTTTATAATTGTTTATGAAATATGGCTAGGAAGTGCCAAAAAACTTGCAGTTGCTGCAGGTGGAGAAATTTTAAAAGCACATAAAATATTATGTTGGTTTGTGCTGGTAGGTTGGGCAATTTATCCATTAGGCTATATGTTAGGTACTGATGGATGGTACACCAGTATATTAGGGTCAGGAAGTGTGGATGTTGTTTACAATATTGCAGATGCCATAAACAAAATTGGCTTTGGTTTAGTAATTTACGCTTTGGCTGTTAAAAAACAAGATGCACTTGCTTAACTAAATAAACATGATTTTATAAACGCAATCATTAATTTGATTGCGTTTTTTTATGGCGTTACCCCTAAAAGTGGTCGGGCTTTCCACTATATCTTTCTTGTGCTGAACTTGTTTCAGTATCTCATCAAGCGTTTTCTACATTTTTAAAAATAAGTTTCAACGCCCAACTTATAGTTAAGCACAAAAAAGGATGCCGTTTCAATCCCTAACGCAGGTGCAAATTTGCTAATGTTGGTAACATAAATTTGTATATTGTTGGCATGTCTGCACAAAAATTTCGTGACAAATATAGAATTTCATCAGCTCGTTTAAAAGGGTATGATTATGGATCAAATGGTGCTTATTTTATTACTATTTGTACTTCAGATAGACATTGTTTTTTTGGTGATGTTGAAAATGATGATATGGTATTGAACCCTATTGGTAAATTGGTTCAAAAATTTTGGAATATGATACCCGAATATTTTCCATTTATTATTTTGGATGAGATGGTTATAATGCCAAATCATGTACATGGTGTTTTGTGGATAGATAAAGAATCGGTGGTTGGTAGAGACGCGATTAATCGCGTCTCTACCGGCGGAATAACAGGAAAAAACAATCCAATGTTTCATGAAAACATATCACGGGTTATTAGATGGTATAAAGGCAGATGCACATTTGAAATAAATAAAAATTACCCTGATGTGGATTTTAGTTGGCAATCCAGATTTTACGATCATATTATTCGAAATGAAAATTCACTAGAGAACATACGAGTTTATATTACAAACAATCCAAAAATGTGGCAACGTGATAGAAACAATAAAAATGGATTATGGATATAATACTAACAAATTCATAAAACGTAATTAATTATAAGAACGTTTCCATAATTTTGAATCCAAATTAGCCAAAAAAACAGAATGTCCTTTTCACCAAAAATAAAATCAAATTACAAAACCAAACGTTTAGCAGTAAAGCTAAACGCCAAAGGCGAACAGTTTGTTGTACAAGGGCATCCATGGGTGTTCTCTGATAATATTGTAAAAATTAATGATGATGCAAAATCTGGAGATTTAGTAATCATTTTTGGAAAGAATAAAAACAGAGTTGTTGGTTTAGGTTTGTATGATGCAAATTCTCCAATCAGGATTAAAATGCTACATAGTAGCACTGAAAAGGCAGAAATAAATGCAGATTTTTTTTATAAAAAGATTGAAAAGGCTTTTAAAAAACGATTACCTTTATTAAGAACAAATACCAATAGTTATCGTTTGCTATTTGGGGAAAACGATGGTTTTCCTGGGTTGATAGCCGATGTTTATGCATCTGTTTTAGTCGTTAAGATCTATTCTGAAATATGGTTACCCTATTTAGAAAGTATCATACCGAGTTTACAACAAACATCAAAGGCCGACACTGTTGTCATTCGATTAAGTAGAAGTTTGGAACAATCAAAATCACATCAACTTAAAAACGGAGACGTAATTTACGGAACTTTAGAAGATGAAGTTGTTCATTTTATTGAACATGGCGTTAACTTCTCAGCAAATGTGATTAAAGGGCATAAAACAGGTTATTTTTTAGATCACAGAGCTAATAGAAAACAAGTAGGCGCCTGGAGTACAGGCAAAACGGTATTGGATGTATTCTCGTATGCTGGCGGGTTTTCGGTACATGCTTTATATAATGGGGCGAAAGAAGTGACTAGTTTGGATATTAACAAGCCAGCTTTAGATATTGCTCTGGATAACGGTAAATTAAACACTTATTCTGGCAAACATAAAACCATTGCGGGTGATGCTTTTGAAGAACTTAAGAAACTCATAAAAGATAAAATTAAGTTTGATGTTGTTGTGATTGATCCACCAAGTTTTGCAAAGCAAGCTTCAGAGATAGAATTAGCTAAAAAGAAATATGCGCAATTAGCTGAACTCGGTAAAAAATTAACTGCAAAAAAAGGATTATTAGTTCTCGCTTCTTGTTCTTCAAGAGTTTTGGCACAAGCTTTTTTTGATATCAACAGTCAAGTGCTATCATCAACTAATCGAAGCTATAATCTAATTTTAAAAACCCAACATGATATAGATCATCCTGTTGGGTTTTTAGAAGGCGCCTACTTAAAATGTGGCTACTATCGATTTTTAGATTAAATTTTAAAGAAAAGTTCCTATTTCGTCCGTCTTTAAAGTAAGGAATTTATCAGCATTTTTAATCTTGATTTTGTATTGCTTTAACAAGGAATCATTTTCATTATGATATTTGATAAGGTAAACATCTTCAACGATTTGCCAGTTTGGAAAACGTTCTGCAACAGCCTGCATAACCACCAATGGCAATCTTATATTATTATATTTTTCAAAAGTTTTTATGATTTTTCCGTTTTTATCATAGGCAGCTACTATTTTGCCTTGAGGAATATCAAACGATACATTATATACTTCATCCTCATTATCATATAGTTTGGATAGTTCCTTATGGTTATAACTTAGAACTTCATCCTTTAATTTTTGGATATGGGTAGGCATATGGTCATCATCCGTAGCGTCCATATATTTGTAATTTACTGAAATTATTGTTTCTGGTAATTCAGTTGTTTGTGCATTGACTTGGGTGGTTAATCCAAAGATAAATAAACCTAATACTAATTTTTTCATGATTATAGAGATAGAATTTAACAACTATAAAATTAACTATGCATGCATAATAAAAATATGATAAATGTCATGTTATCAAGTATTTATGATTTATTATAGGTTTTATTTCATAACTAATTGATTATCAATTACTATGCGCGCATAATATTTTGCTATATTTGTTCAAAGAAATTTTATTTATGAAAACCAAGCTAACTGAACTTCTAAATATAAAATACCCTATTATTCAAGCACCCATGTTTTTGGTGTCAAATACTGCCATGGTTATTGAAGCGATGAAGAGTGGTATTGCTGGTTGTATTCCAGCATTAAACTATAGAACCTTAGAAGAATTAAAAGCAGCAATACACGAATTAAAAGAGGCTAAAGTTGAAGGAGGCTCGTTCGGTTTTAATTTGATTGTAAATAAATCGAATTTAAAGTATAAAGAACAATTGCGGGTTATTTGTGAGGAAGGTTGCGATTTTATTATTACGTCTTTAGGAAGTCCGGAGGAAACTATAAATCAAGCTCACAAAGTGGGGATAAAAGTGTTTTGCGATGTAGTAGATTTAAAGTTTGCCAAAAAAGTTGAAGACTTAGGTGCCGATGCAGCTATAGCAGTAAATAATGAAGCTGGCGGACATAGAGGTAATATGTCACCAGAAGCTTTAATAAAAGAATTGAAAGCGCATTTAAACATACTGGTTATTTCAGCTGGAGGTGTTGGAAGTAAGTCAGATATTGATAAAATGCTTGGTTACGGCGCTGATGGTGTATCAGTTGGAAGTCCTTTTATAGCATCTACTGAAGCTGGAGTAACCAATGATTATAAACAAGCTTGTGTGGATTATGGAGCTGATGATATAGTAATGACTGAGCGTATTTCAGGCACACCGTGTACCGTGATTAACACCCCCTATGTTCAAAAAATAGGAACCAAACAAACCTGGTTAGAATCTGTTTTGAACAAGAATAAAAAACTAAAAAAGTGGGTTAAAATGATTCGTTTTTCCATAGGAATGAACGCCACAAAAAACGCCGCTACCAAAGCGACTTATAAAACCGTTTGGGTAGCTGGACCAAGTATAGAAAACACCAATGCTATTTTGCCTGTAAAGGATATTGTTATGAAATTAGTCGAATAATTGAAATCCAATTTTTTTTATTGCATATTACTATGTTTTATATCTTCGTTACATGAAACACAGAACATTAGGAAAAAACGGGTTTAAAGTTAGTGAAGTTGGTTTAGGATGCTGGCAATTAGGAGCCGATTGGGGACAAGATATCTCACAAGAAACAGGATTCAATATTTTAAATGAAGCCGTAAAACAGGGCATTACCTTTTTTGACACAGCCGATGTTTATGGAAACGGAAAGAGTGAAAAACTCATTGGCAATTTTTTAAAAACTACGGATGCTGAAATTAAAGTGGCCACCAAATTTGGTCGAGCAGCAGATTCTTATCCAGATAAATATTCAAAAGACGTATTACGAAAAACCATTGAAGGTTCTTTAAAACGTTTGGGTGTTGATTCACTTGATTTATTACAACTCCATTGTATTCCAACTCAATATTTAAAAGATGGTGCTATTTTTGATTGGCTACGTGAGTTAAAACAAGAAGGTCTCATCAAGCATTTTGGTGCCAGTGTTGAAACTATTGAAGAAGGTTTAATTTGTATGGAACAGGAGGGTCTTTTGAGCTTACAAGTTATTTTTAACGTATTTAGACAAAAATTAGTCACTGAATTATTACCCCAAGCCGAAGAAAAAGGCGTTGGTATTGTTGTGCGTTTGCCTTTAGCAAGTGGACTTCTAACAGGGAAGTTTACTAAGCAAACTACATTTCCAGATAATGACCATAGAAACTATAACAAAAACGGAGAAGCTTTTAATGTAGGCGAAACTTTTGCAGGTTTACCGTTTGAGAAAGGGATTGACTTTGTAAATAGTATTAAAAAAGATATTCTTCCTGATGATTTAACTATGGTACAATTGGCGTTACGTTGGATTTTAGACCATAAAGCGGTAAGTTGTATTATTCCTGGGGCAAGCTCGCCAAAACAAGTTATTGGTAATGCAGCAGTGTCTGATTTAAAAGTTTTATCATCAGAAACACATAACGCTTTAGCAGAATTGTATAAAACACAGGTGCATCAAGCTATTCGTGGAGCTTATTAATAGCAGAAATCTTATATAAAATTATAACAATTCTTAATTCATAAAACCATAAACCAATGAAATTTGCAAAGTATATTTTAACCATTAGTATTCTTGTTTTAAGCTCTTGTAAAACAGCGGATACATTGAAAGAGACGACAAATAATGCACCTAAAAACGTCATTCTTTTAATAGGGGATGGCACTGGTTTATCACAGGTTTCTTCAGCATTTTACTTTAAGGAAACAGCTCCTAATTATGGTCGTTTCAAACATATTGGATTAATTAAAACATCTTCTTCTAGACACGATATCACAGATTCTGCAGCGGGAGCTACTGCATTTTCAAGTGGCGTAAAAACCTATAATGGTGCCATTGGTGTTGCTGATGATTCTACAGAAGTCGCTACAATGGTTGAAATTGTGTCACCTCTAAATATTAAAAGTGGCGTTATATCTACATCATCTATAACACATGCAACACCTGCCTGTTTTTATGCACATGCTTTGAGTCGAAATTTTTATGAAGAAATTGCGGCAGATATGGTAGTGTCTGATATTGATTTTGTTGCAGGAGGCGGGATAGAAAATTTTAATAAACGGAAAGATGGTAAGAATCTTTTAGCAGATTTAACTAACAAAAACTTTAAAATTGATACCATTGCATTAAGTGGTTTTGATGCTATTAAAGCACATTCAAAAGTGGCTTATCTCTTGGCAGGAAATCATATGCCACCAAAAGCTGAGGGGAGAGGGGATTTTTTGCCTAATGCAACCGACCTTGGAATTCAATTTTTGAATAAAGACAATTCTAATTTCTTTTTAATGGTTGAAGGCTCTCAGGTAGATTGGGGCGGTCACGCTAATGACAGTGATTATCTTATTTCTGAATTAATAGATTTTGATAACGCTATTGGAAAAGCACTTGATTTTGCGAAACGAGATGGAAATACCTTAGTGATTGTTACTGCTGACCATGAAACTGGAGGTTTTACCTTAGCTTCTACAACTAAAAAAAGAGCTAATGGGAAGGAATATAGCGATTATAATGAAATTATGCCCACGTTCTCAACAGGCGGACACTCAGCAACTTTAATTCCTGTGTTTGCTTATGGTCCAGGAGCAGAAGAATTTTCTGGTGTTTATGAGAATAATGAAATTTTTCATAAAATATTAAAGGTTACTAACTGGAAAACCAAGACGTAAATTAAGTGGGAAAACTGTAAAAAGTAAAAGTTATAGTATGATATATTTTATTAGCGGAACATCCCAAGCTAGCGCTCGTCTCCTGACGAGTGCCGTTAATGAAAATAAATTGTTTTGACCATAAATTGGTTTACTAAAAGGAAAATGCACAAGCTTTTAAGGCAAAAAACAGATGAGGCACTCGTTACAAACGAGCGCTAGCGAATTTAGTTAATAACGAAAAGCTAAAGTTATAAGTTAATAAAAGTGCTTAGTTTTAAGGTAGCTATTAGCATTTATAAGCATGAGTAGAAAGTATAAATTTTATAATAAAGCTGGTTTATATTTTGTGTCATTTGCAACTGTAAATTGGATTGAAGTATTTACACGTCAAATCTATTTTGATATTATTGTAGATAGTATAAATTATTGCAGAGCAGAAAAAGGCATGGAGTTATACGCATATTGTTTTATGCCAAATCATATCCACATGATATTTAGGTCCAGTGAAGACCAACCGATGGAATTGTTAAGGGATTTTAAAAAATTTACAGCAAAAAAGATAATTGAAACAATAAAAAACAATCCTCAAGAAAGCAGGAAGGAATTGCTGCTATGGTTGTTTCAACGTGCTGGGAAAAAACAAAGTAATATATCAAATTATCAATTTTGGCAACATCATAATAAGCCCATAGAATTATGGAGTGAGTCTGTAATAAAACAAAAGGTTAATTATATTCATAATAACCCAGTAGCTTCTGGTTTTGTTGTGAAGCCTGAAGATTGGAAATATTCTAGTGCCAGAAACTTTCAAGATGATGATACTATTTTACAAATTGATAAGACTGGGTTTTTGGGTTTGGATTAGCAGATGGTGATACTGGTTATAAACCCCCAAGCTAGCGAATTTAGTTAATAACGAAAAGCTAAAGTTATAAGTTAATAAAAGTGCTTAGTTTTAAGGTAGCTATTAGCATTTATAAACATGAGTAGAAAGTATAAATTTTATAATAAAGCTGGTTTATATTTTGTGTCCTAGCACATTTAAGAGGCTCTAAATAAAAGCATACAGAAAATAAATACCCATCAAAAAATAAGGACTAGAATTATATGTACTTATATGTATTTTATAAAAACTCTATTCTTAATCCCATCCCATTCTTCCTTTAAAATCCCATAGCAACACGTACTGCGTTTAAAGCCATCGCGCATTAAGGTGTCTTTTCGTAAAATGCCTTCCAGTGTTCCGCCTATTTTTTCAACCGCTTTTCTTGAGGCTATATTGCGTTCATCAACCCGAAATTCAACTTTATCAAACTTTAAGGTTTCAAAAGCATAGTGTAGCATTAAAAACTTCATGTTTTTGTTTAATCCAGTGCCTTGAAATTCTCTACCAATCCAAGTCCACCCAATATGCAACACTTTATTTTTCCAATTTATAAGTCCGAAACGGGTGCAACCCGCATAGGTATTTGTTTGCTTATCAAACACTAAAAAGGGAATGGCTGTTTTTTGGTAATAGGCATCAACAGCAGTTTGAACATAATCTTTTAAATCCTCGGGCGTATCAATTTTACTTGGTGAAAATTCCAGTAATTTATCTTGTTGCGCTATGGCAGTGAGGTTTTTGTAATTATCCAAACCCAATACAATGAGTTTTACACGTTGGTTTTCTAAAGTTGGCATCGTCATAATTTTTGTCATTCCTGCGAAGGGAGGAATCTTTTAAATTGAACTTAAATGTTACAGGCTTTACAACCGCATTTTGTACTTTTACAAACGTGTTTAAAAATACATTATTTCTATGCAATTATCTAAAGAAGTTATATTAGAACGGTTTCAAGCCATGGCTAAAAACACTTTGTTGGAAACCTTACAAATTGAAATGATTGACTTTGGTGACAACTTTTTAATTTTGAAAATGCCAGTAACCTCAAAAGTATATCAACCAGACGGTGTTTTGCATGGTGGCGCAACGGTGGCGTTGGCAGAAACTACAGGAAGTTTTGCTGCGGAGTTATTTTTAGATACCAAACAATTTTTTGTTCGTGGTATAGAAATTTCGGCAAACCATATTAAAAGTGTACGTGATGGTAATGTATATGCGAAAGCAATATTTATTCATAAAGGGCGTACTACACAATTATTTGAAATAAGAGTGACTGATGATAATGATAACCTGATTTCGTTATGTAAGTTAACGACCATTTCGCTTCCAAGAACTAAATAATTTATGACTTTGGAAGACTTTTTTAAACGCATTGAAGCACAATACAAACAGGAGTTACCTTTCGTAGTGTATCGAAAACCTAATAAAACAGAGGTTAGCGGACTGCTTCAAAGTGATGACGAATTATTTTTCACTGAAGCGTTTACCGAAAAAGGTTTTGTGTTTTCACCTTTTGATGACAACGAAAAAACAGTCTTAATTCCTTTAGAAGTTTCTGAGAAAATTAATAGTTCTATTGTCACGTCGGGCGCAGTCGAGACGTCTCATCACGAAAATAAAGTTGATATTGAATCCAAAAACTTTCACATCAACCTAGTAAAAAAAGGCGTTGAAGCCATTAATAACCAGCAATTTAGAAAAGTAGTGCTATCCCGTAAAGAAACGGTTGAACTTGAAGAACATAATCCGCTTTCCATTTTTAAACGTTTATTGAATACCTATAAATCGGCATTTGTGTATTGCTGGTATCATCCTAAAACAGGGTTATGGTTAGGGGCTACACCAGAAACTTTACTTAAAATTGAGGGCAACCGCTTTTCAATTATGGCATTGGCAGGCACACAAGATTACAATGGTACTCTAGACGTGGTTTGGCAAAACAAGGAAATACAGGAACAACAATACGTTACCGATTTTATTTTGGAGAGTTTAAAACCAACGGTCGAAAGTGTGAAAGTTTCTGAAACCAATACGGTAAAAGCAGGAAATTTGTTGCATTTAAAAACCATGATTTCGGCGCAGTTAAAATCCAATTCAAATTTAGAGTCTATTATTTCTTCATTACATCCAACGCCTGCGGTTTGTGGTTTGCCTAAACAAGCGGCTAAAGATTTCATATTAAAAAATGAAAATTATAACCGTGGGTTTTACACTGGTTTTTTGGGCGAATTAAACTTAGAGACCCAATGGGCACCACGTTCGGGCAAACGTAATATAGAAAATAGAGCCTATGCCATAACTAAAACAAGCACACAGCTTTATGTAAATTTGCGCTGTATGCAACTTGAAGGTAAAAACGCCAGTGTTTATGTTGGCGGAGGTATTACAGAAAGCTCGAATTCAGAAAAGGAATGGGCCGAAACAGTTTCAAAATCCCTAGTGATTAAATCTATCCTTTAAGTGGCTTTTTAATAGGCTATTTCGTATTTTTGCATAACTAAATTTCAATTTCATATTCGAAAAAATATCTAATAGTAATTAGCAAACTTTGTCAGGTTGAGCGCAGTCGAAACCTAGTTGAATTACTAGATGCATAAAGTTCTCGACTGCGCTCGAACAGACAAAAGAATTGACTATTAGATGTATTATTTTAAGTAATTAAACTTTAATGATTTACCCTAAAATTCCACTTGCACAAACCGTTATTCAACTCTGTAAAGCAAAAGGAATAAAATATATTATAATTTCTCCGGGTAGCCGAAATGCACCTTTAACCATTGGTTTTACAAACGACGATTATTTTGAATGCTATAGTATTGTAGATGAGCGTTGTGCTGCTTTTTTTGCTTTAGGCATTGCACAACAACTTAAAGAACCTACTGCGGTAGTTTGTACTTCGGGGAGTGCCTTGTTAAATTATTATCCTGCGATTTCTGAGGCGTTTTATAGCGATATTCCTTTGGTGGTTTTATCAGCAGATAGACCAAAACACTTAGTCGGTATTGGCGATGGGCAAACCATTAATCAGAAAAATGTATTCAAAAATCATATTTTATATTCTGCTAATTTGAAGCTGGATTTAAAAGATGAAAAGAATATTACTGAGTATGAAGAATTGCCCATATTTAAAAATTTAGAAGATAAGTTTGAACGGTTTTTAGGTTTACAAAAAGATATACAAACCCATAATGAAGAGGCCATTAATACAGCTATTAATCATGCTATTTTAAAAAAAGGCCCTGTGCATATTAATATTCCGTTTGATGAACCTTTATACGAAACTGTGGATGCATTAAATGTTTCTCCTAAAGTTATAGACATTCCTGAGAAGACAAAAACAGTTGATGATTACAGTATTAAAGAGTGTTTAGAAGATTGGAGTAGTGCTACTAAAAAAATGATTTTGGTAGGTGTTAACAAACCCAACGCTATTGAACAAAAGTGGCTTGATGAATTGGCGGAAGATGATAGCGTGATTGTGTTTACCGAAACCACATCTAATTTACATCATAAAAGTTTTTTTCCGAGTATCGATCAAATTATAGCACCTTTATCTGAAGACCAACAAAAAGATTTGCAACCTGATATTTTAATAACCTTTGGAGGTTTGATTGTATCAAAAAAAATAAAGAGTTTGTTACGAAAAAACAAACCAAAACAGCATTGGCATATTGATATTAAAAAGGCTAATGACACGTTTTTCTGCTTAACAAATCATATTGAAACAACTCCTAATCATTTTTTTGAATCCTTTTTACCAAATATTACGCATGACGTAAAAAGTGATTATAAAGCTATATGGAAGACAGTAAAACAAAAGCGATTAACTAAGCATAACGACTATTTAAAAGAAATACCTTTTTCAGATTTTACTTTTTTTGATGCTGTTTTAAAATCTGTACCCAACAATACGGTTTTACAAGTTAGCAACAGTTCTGCTATTCGCTACACACAATTGTTTTCGTTAAACAAAACCATTGAGGTATTTTGTAATAGAGGCACTAGCGGTATTGATGGTAGCACATCTACAGCAATTGGTTGTGCTGTTGCAAATAAAAAACAAACGACTTTCATCACTGGTGATTTGAGTTTTCTGTACGATAGTAATGCCCTTTGGAATAATTATGTACCTAATAATTTTAGAATTATCATTATCAATAATAGAGGAGGCGGTATTTTTAGAATTCTGCCTGGTCACAAAAACACTGCCAATTTTGATACTTATTTTGAAACCAATCATAATTTAACCGCAGAACATTTATGTAAAATGTATGGTTTAAAATATGGAACAGCTACAAATACTACTGAATTACAAGACGCTCTAAAATCGTTTTACAAGGAAGATAAACAACCCAAATTACTGGAAGTATTTACACCTCAGAGAATTAACGATGCAGTACTTTTAGAGTATTTTAAATTCATAAAGTAAACAATGTGACTTCTCTATAATAAACGTGTCTAAAAAAATGGTTATCTTTAAAACGGTTATCAATTAAAATATTTTAATAACAATTAAACACTTTTTATTATTATGAGTAAACGTGATGAGCTTATTGCAAAATATGCAGCAGATTTAAAAGACAAATGCGGTGTAACAGCAGACATGGATTTATTAACTAAAGTAACAATTGGTTGTGGTCCATCAATTTACAATGCTGATTCTTCAACAGTTTCAGGTTCTGACGAATCAGAATTAGCTACGGTAAAAAACAATTTTTTAATCAAGAAATTAGGATTAAAGGATAGTGCCGATTTAGATAAAGGTATTGCTGCAGTTATGGATAAATACGGGCAATCCAACAGAAATAAATACAGAGCAGTGGTTTATTATTTATTGACAAAACATTTCAAAAAAGAATCTGCTTATTAATTTATAGCAGTATTATACATTTAAAAGCGTTACATAATTGTAGCGCTTTTTTTTGTTCTAAAAATTTAAAAACTGGGGTATATAAATTAAGATAGCTTTAAAAAACGGTTGCTGCGAATAGTTGCGCAAGGGATAGCAGTGGAAAGCCCACAGTGATCCCGAGCTATCGGGAGAGCGAGGACTTGTAGCGTATAGCCCGACGCCGACCTTAGGAGGTGTTGCGCCCAAAAAAATAAATATAAATACATATTAAGTTGAATGCTTGTAAACGTAGTGTAACATTGAAAATTTGTTACCTTTGTGGCATGATAAAATTAGGTGAAATAAATACATTAGAAATACTTCGTGAAACCGACCACGGTGCTTATTTGATTGATGATGACGATAACCAGGTATTATTACCAAACCGCTATGTGCCTGAATCTTTTAAAATTTGGGAAAAGCTTGATGTTTTTGTGTATTTGGATAACGAGCAGCGCCCTGTTGCAACAACGGATATGCCCTATATTAAGCGTGGTGAATTTGCGTTATTGCGTTGCAACCAAATTACGGATTATGGTGCTTTTTTAGATTGGGGTTTGGTTAAAGAATTGTTTTGTCCGTTTAGTGAGCAAGCGTTTAATATGAAAGCTGGTGGCTGGTATTTGGTGTATTGTTATTTGGATGAAAAAACCGATAGACTAGTGGCATCGAGCAAAACCAACCGGTTTTTAGATAATAAGGAATTAACGGTTAAGGAGTTTGATGAAGTTGATTTGATAGTGTCTCACCCGTCTGATATTGGTATGAATGTGATTGTGAATAAAAAACACATGGGCCTGATTTATAAAGACAGTATTTTTAAAGACTTGAGCATTGGCGATAAACTAAAAGGTATTGTTAAAAAAATACGCCCTGGTAATAAACTAGATATTGGTTTAGGGCAAATTGGTTATAGAAATATTGAGCCTAATGCAGACCAGATTATGCAGGAGCTTCAAGATAATGGTGGCTTTTTAAACCTTACAGATAAATCGAGTCCGGAAGCTATTAAAAATGCACTGCAAATGAGTAAAAAAAACTTTAAAAAAGCAATTGGCACTTTATATAAGCAACGCCAAATAGAGATAAAACCTGATGGAATTTATTTAGTTTAGTATTTTATGATAAATCAAGATACTATTGTAGCATTAGCAACACCATCGGGCGCTGGTGCCATTGCTGTTATCCGTTTATCTGGCGATAGAGCTATAACTATTGCTGAAGCTCAGTTTAAATCTGTTTCCGGGAAGTTATTATCAAAACAAAAAACACATACCATACATTTAGGTCATATTACAGAAGGAGAACGCACTATTGATGAAGTTTTAGTCTCTGTTTTTAAAAACCCTAATTCTTATACAGGAGAAGATGTTGTGGAAATTTCATGCCATGGTTCCAGTTATATACAACAAGAAATTATTCAATTGTTTTTGCGACAAGGTTGTCGGATGGCAACCGCAGGGGAGTTTACATTACGTGCTTTTTTAAATGCAAAATTAGATTTAAGTCAAGCTGAAGCTGTTGCAGATTTAATTTCTAGTGATAATGAAGCATCACACCAAATAGCGATGCAGCAAATGCGAGGTGGTTTTTCATCCGAAATCGCTAAACTTCGTGAAGAACTTTTAAATTTTGCGTCGCTTATAGAGTTAGAACTTGATTTTGCAGAGGAAGATGTGGAGTTTGCCGATAGAACGCAGTTTAAAGATTTAATAGAACGCATTACTTTTGTTTTAAAACGATTAATTGATTCGTTTGCTGTTGGAAATGTGATTAAGAATGGAATTCCTGTTGCCATTGTTGGCGAACCCAATGTCGGGAAATCAACGTTGTTGAATGCCTTGTTAAATGAAGAACGCGCTATAGTTTCTGAAATAGCAGGCACAACACGTGATACTATTGAAGATGAAATCTCGATAGGAGGGATTGGTTTTAGGTTTATTGATACTGCAGGCATTAGAGAGACAAAAGATGTTGTTGAGAGTATTGGTATTAAAAAAACCTTTGAAAAAATCGAACAGGCGCAAGTGGTTGTGTATATGAGCCCCCTAACCCCCAAAGGGGGAATAAATGCAAGTACATTATTGGAAATTGAGAAAGTAAAGAATAAATATCCCCAAAAAAACCTTATTGTGGTTATCAATAAAATCGATATTCTTTCGGAAGAAGCCATTGTAAATCTACAATCGTCAATCTTAAATAGTCAATCGTCCATTGAAAACATACTATTTATTTCTGCCAAAACAGGTCGAGGCGTGGTTGATTTTAAAAACACCTTGCTCGATTTTGTTAACACAGGTGCTTTAAGAAATAATGATACCATAGTAACAAATTCAAGACATTATGATTCCTTGTTAAAAGCTTTGGAGGAAGTGCAAAAAGTAAAATATGGTTTGGATTCAGGCTTATCAGGAGATTTACTCGCTATTGATATACGTCAAGCCTTATACCATTTTGGTGAGATTACTGGTGAAATTACCAATGACGATTTGTTGGGTAATATTTTTGCTAACTTTTGTATCGGGAAGTAACTAATTCATTGTTTTGAATATCAGATAACTAAATAGTATTAGATAT
>CAXBID010000054.1:0-18226 GCA_963975495.1 uncultured Flavobacteriaceae bacterium
ATCAACTCTAACGTACAGGAAAACATCGATCCATTATTTACAGCTGTAGATGTGAATAGCAGTAATTCTATAGCTAATGTTGGTACAAACAATTTCGACCCTATAAACGACGATTTAACATTACAAGCAGGTTCTCCGGTAATAGATGATGGCCTTTTTGAAGGTTACAACTTTAAAAACTTTGGTACACCTACCGGTTACCCTAGTATAAAAGTATTGGCCAATAGTGCCACCGTACCTAAAAATGGCAATTTAAGTGTAACCATAGAAGCTAAAACAAACTAAAACCATATACTATGAAAACGCAAATCATAACGCTGTTGTGGTGTTGCATTGGTATGCTTGGGTTTGGTCAGTCTATAACAGATATAGAGTATTTTTACAATACTGACCCTGGTTTTGGTAATGGAACAGCAGTAACAGTAAACACAAATACGGGCACGCTTACCCAAACGGTATCGCTTCCTGTAGGTAGTTCGCTTTCAGGGTTTAATACCTTGTACTTACGGGCGAAAGATGACAATAATACTTGGAGTTTGTACGATAACAGAGTGTTTTATGTTACCGAATTAGCTAGCATTAGTGGCGCAACAAACATAACAGCCGCCGAGTATTTTTTTAATACCGACCCCGGTTTTGGCAATGCAACGGCTATATCAGTCGATTCAAATTCTGGTGAATTAACACAAACCGTTTCGCTACCTGTTGGCAATACACTTACAGGTTTTAATACGCTATATATAAGAACTCAAGACGATTTAGGAACCTGGAGCTTATACGATACCCGTGTGTTTTACATAACCAACCAAGAAGCAGGAACGGGTGCAACAACCATAGCTGCGGCCGAATATTTTTTTAATACAGACCCCGGTTTTGGTAACGGAACGTCCATATCTGTAGATGCTAATACGGGCGATTTAACACAAGTATTGGCTTTAAATATTGGTAATTTAGAAGGTTTTAATAATTTGTATATAAGAACTCAAGACGATTTAGGCGTTTGGAGCTTATATGATAAACGCTTGTTTTATATAAGTGAAGACCAAATCATTTCAAACATCACAGCCGCTGAATATTTTTACGATACCGATCCTGGTTTTGGTAACGGAACACCGGCAACCCTAACAGCAACAGGAAATCCTGATGAATTTACTGTGGAGTTAGCCACTACAGATGTGACTTGCGATTTTCACGACTTTTACATTCGTTTGCAAAATGCCGATGGAACGTGGTCGCTTTACGATTACGATTTACAGATTGAAGTATTTGATAATGCCAACCCAACCATCGTTACCTTTCCAAACATAACTGCGGAACTGGATGCTACCGGAAATACAAGCATTACCATCGCTGATGTGGACAACGGCACGTTTGACGATTGCGAGTTGGTTTCGGTAGTCCTTAACCAAACACAGTTTAATTATACCTGTGCCAATTTGGGAGCTAACACCGTAACCATTACGGCAACCGATGCCGAAGCTAAAGTAAGCAGCGAAGATGTCACCATTACGGTTGAAGATAACATAAATCCTGTTGCTGTAAGTCAAGATATTACCATACAACTGGATGCCTCAGGAACTGCCACAATAACACCTTCACAAATTGAAAATGGATCGACTGATAATTGTGCGGTTACTGGTTTTTCATTGGATAAAACCAGTTTTGATTGTTCTAACCTAGGTACAAATACGGTAACTTTAACGGTAAGTGATGCCTCTGGAAACACAAACGCCACTACGGCTACTGTTACCATTGGGGATACTGTAAAACCCACGGTAAATACCCAACCCGTAACGGTGCAATTGGATGCCAACGGGAACGCAAGTGTTACCGCAACTGCTGTTGATAATAATTCAACAGATAATTGTACCATTGCAAATACGAGCATCGATATTAATTCCTTCGATTGTTCTAATCTTGGAACAAATACGGTAACATTAACAGTTACAGACCAAAGTGGAAATTCAGAAACTGGTACAGCAATAGTTACAGTGGAAGATAGTATTAGTCCAACAGTTGTAACTCAAAATATAACAGTTCAATTGGATGCTTCTGGAACGGCTTCCTTTACAGCCTCACAAATTGAAAACGGATCGACCGACAATTGCAGTATTTCCAGCAGCAGTTTGGACATCAGCAGTTTTGATTGTGATGACTTGGGCGTCAATACCGTAATACTTTCGGTAACCGACCAATCCAACAATACGAGCACAAATTCAGCCCTAGTCACTGTTGAGGACAACGTTAATCCTGTGGCTATTACCAAAAATAGCACCGTGCAATTGGATGCCTCTGGAAATGCAACCATTACCGCAAATGATGTAGATAATAACTCCACTGATAATTGCAGTATTGTGTCAAAATCCTTGGATGTGTCCAGTTTTACCTGTGCAAATATTGGAGCGAATACGGTAATGCTAACGGTTGAAGATAGTAGTGGTAACACTAATACCACTTCGGCTGTTGTTACTGTGGAGGATAATGTGAACCCAACGGTGCTAACCAAGAATTTTACCGTTGAATTGGATGCTTCCGGAACTGTAAATATCAGCACTTCTGATATTGAAAATGGATCTACTGATGCTTGTGGCATTGCCAGTAGCAGTTTGGATATCAGCAGTTTTGACTGTAATGATCTGGGCACCAATACCGTAGCGCTTTCTGTTACTGATACCAACGGAAATACGGGCACCAATACCGCAGTGGTAACGGTTGTAGATGGGATAAACCCTGTGGCTATTACAAAAAACATAACCGTACAACTTGATGCCTCAGGAAATGCAACGATTACTGGAAATGATATTGATGATAATTCAAGTGATAACTGCGGAATTGTTTCCAAAAACGTTGATATTCCAACCTTTACTTGTGATGATTTAGGCACTAACACAACAACCTTATCTGTTGAAGATGCTAGTGGAAATACTGATACGGAGGTAGCAACTGTAACTATTGTAGATACTATAGATCCAGTCGCTATTGGTCAAGACATAGTTAAAGATTTAAATGGAAATACATCCGTTACTATTTTAGCTAGTGAGCTAGATAATGGTTCCTCTGATAATTGTAACTACACATTAAGTATTGATGTAGATACTTTTGCCGCAACTGGTGTTTATCCTGTGGTTTTAACAGTTACGGATGCATCAGGGAACTCAGACTCTGCAACTGTAAATGTAACTGTTGTTGATGGTACTTTAAATACCGCAAAACCAGAAATTTCAGGGAAAAACTTAGTGCTTTACCCTGTACCTTCAGAGGATTTTGTTTACATCTCGACACCATTAATTATAGATTCGGTCACCTTATATGATGTTAATGGAAAAGCAATAAAAACAATGGATAGACCTAAAATAAAAATTGATATAACGGGTATAAATACTGGTGTTTATTTTTTAAGATTCAATATTGAAAATCAAATTATTACCAAGCGTATCATTAAAAAATAGATAAGAACATGACAAAATTTATTTTGAGTAATATAACCTATTCGCAATTTTCAGGATTACAAAGACCTCACAGTCCCGACGCTTCGGGATAAACCTGTGAGGTCTACGCAACAGACAAGACGTAATATACTGAAATTATGACGTTTATATACCATATTAATTTTTTGTCATGTACAATAAAAAAATAGTTTAAAAACCACCATTCATCGATAAACTTTTCGACCAAAAACCTAAATACCCCCAGTATTGGGGATTTTTTAATACCAACATGTTCTCTATGTTTGAACTGCTATTATTAACCAAAATCAACTAAAAATGAAAACAATTAAAATTCTATTAGCGTTAGGCCTAATATATAACGGTATAACCTCTCATGCACAAAGCTATTTAGGGCTATCTGTAGATAACTACTCTGGGATTCATTCATTAATTTCAAACCCATCAAATGTTGTTGACTCTAGATTTAAATTTAAATTCAATATGCTTTCAATAAGTGCTTTTGGTGGTAGTGACTACTTTGGCATAAATATGAGTGATATTTTCAAATCTGATAATGGTTTTAATTTTGAAGACGATATTATAAAATTTCCATCAGACTCCAATAATTTCTTCTTTAATATAGATGTTTTAGGCCCCTCATTTATGTTTAATGCATCAAAAAAAAGCAGTATTGGTGTTATAAGTAGAGTAAGAGCCTTTATGAATATTAATAACATTAGTGGCGAACTTTACGAAAATATATCTGATAATTTTGATGTAGGTGAAGATTTTAACTTCAATTCAGAAAACTTAACTGGTACTATTCATGCTTGGGCAGAAATAGGCTTAGTTTACGGACGCATATTGGTAGATAAAAAGCATAACTTTTTAAAAGGTGGTGTAACATTAAAATATTTACAAGGTGCCGGTAGTCTTTACATGAATAGCCCAAACTTTACAGGGCAATATACAGCAAATAATGAGCAGCTTACCACAACAGGTAGTTTATCTTACGGTTTAAGTGATGGTTTTAATAATAATGATATAGATTTTAGCAACTTAACTGCTGGTTTTGGTGCCGATATTGGTTTTACTTATGAGTGGAGACCAAATGCAATAAAAGATTCGCTTACAACCAGAAAGCAAAATAAATACAAATTAAAACTTGCCGCTTCGGTTACAGATATTGGCTCTATCGAATATAATGAAAGTGAAATTACTACCTTTAATCTTGACCAAACAGTAAACACTTCAAATTTTGATGATGATACCCAAGAATTTTTAGACAATAACTATACAGGCGTAGAATCCATAATAAATCAAAAAATAAAGCTACCAACAGCACTTCATTTATTAGCAGATTATCAGTTAAGAAATAAGATATATCTAAGTCTACAAGGGCATTTCTCATTAATAGAAAACAATACTCCAAACACTAACTCTATAATAAATTCGGTAACATTATCACCCAGATTAGAAACCAAATGGTTTAGTGTTTACTCTCCGGTAAGTTTTAGACAATACGGAGATTTATCGTGGGGAGCTGGTTTAAGACTTGGTCCTTTAATGGTTGGATCAGGATCAATATTAACTAATTTATTATCTAGCACATCTAAAACAACCGATATTTATTTAGGCTTTAAAATATAATTACATCAATAACTATTATTTACTAATCAATTCTAATCTTTTTAATTATGAAAATTTTAAAAATCACATTAATTCTAACTATCATTACTTGTTTTGCTTTCTCTTGTAGTAGCGATGATTCAAACTCAACAAAAGCTAATCAAGCTAATATTATTGGAACTTGGAAACTTAAATCTGAGACTGAAAATGGAACGTCTATTCAATTAGATGAATGCGAATTGTTATTTACAGTAGTAATTACCAGTACTCAAATTACCAGTACAGATTACTATGGTGATAATTGTGAGATTGAAGATTCATACACATCTAATTATTCTATTGATGGTAATACAATTACTATTACCGAAGATGGGGAAACGTATGAATCTACTATTGTTACTCTCAACAATAGCACATTAACCATTACATCTAGTTATGAAGATAATGGAGAAACTTACACTTATACTGAAACCTACACAAGACAATAGTTTTAATTGAGTTAGTTGTTTTTTTATGAGAAAATCCCCAGCAATGGGGATTTCTTTGTTCAAGTAAATAGGCTAGATTGATTTAATTATTAAAATTTATTATGACAGCATACAGAGAAATATTAACAACTATAAATAGCTTAAAAGAAAAAGAGTTTTTACTTTCAAAAGAAGATATTTTATCAATATTAAAAGCTACAAAATCTATAACTAAACATGAGCAAATAATAGATTCTTTAATATTTTATTTTAAAACCTTAGACTCTATAATTCAAAATAAAACTATCTATTTAACAAAAAGAGAATTACAAATTCTTGAGCTTATAGGCAAAGGAAAAAGTACCATAAACATTGCTTCTACATTAAACCTTTGCAAGTCCACAATTGAAACTCATAGAAAAAATATTAGAAAAAAACTTGATTTAGTTGGTAAAGGAAAGCTTATTGAATATGCTATATTACATAATTTGAAATATAATAATTAGAAAAAAAACTTAAACAGACTCTTAAAACATACTAGGAAAAACATACTTTCAACTGTTTTATAAATAAATGTTAAAATTTAACGCAACCTTTTTTAAAGTTGTGCATCTAATAAATAGCTAAATCAAACTAAACATGCAAATACTATTAATTATCAGCGTTTTAATTGTTGTGAATTTAATTCTTTTAACTTTTAGCGTAAACAAAAAAACAGACCCTTGAAAAGGATCTGTTTTTGTTTTTTATAATGAACTGGTTTAATTAACCTCTGGTAAGAAACTATAATTCTTGCTATAATCTAACATCTGACCTGAAAATGTTTCTGGTTGCGTGACTTTTACGCTTATAATTTCGCCTTCTTCATTTTTATCTGCCACTAAAACCGGATTTACAAATCCGCTATAAGGTGCCGAATCAAACTGTTTATTCCGCTCTAAAACCTCAGCATGAATGGCTTGGTCTACTTTTACACCATAACCTTCAACTAAAGCCTGAACAGCAGCATAATCACCTTCAGATTTTATACGTTGTGTTTCACGTAATAATTCACCAAAAAGCTCATGAAGCTTTTCATAATCATTAATATTGAAATAGGTTTTACCATCACGGGTTATCTTTTCAATCACGTTATCTTTTTGTCCTTTTTCAAAAACCCAAGCCGAAATCCATTGTCTGTTTCGCATGTGCGCTTCTTCTACATCATCGCCTAAATTTAAACGAATTAACTGCATCATCAAACCATTGCGGATATAACCATCATAAGATACTTTTCCTATGGATTTCCAATCTTCTACTAATCCTAATTCCTGAAGTTTGGAATCATATAAATAATATAAAGCTACTAAGTCTGCGCGCCCTTCTTCCAAGGTAGATGCATAGTTTTTCAACGTTTCTTTAGTTTCGCCAACTCCAGGGTTTAATTGTCCTGAGGCGTGACCAATAACTTCATGTAAAGCGGTATGCAATTTATCTGCTAATTGGCCGTATTTTTCTTCTAACTCAAATTCTTCTTCATCATTAACAAATTCTTTTAAACGTCCCGAACTTCTAGCGTTATTGTGTGCATTAATAATATTACCTAAAGACACCGATTTGCTCCCTACAGCAGCACGAATCCAGTTTGCATTAGGTAAATTAACACCAATGGGTGTGCTTGGAGATACGCCACCAGCTTCACCAGCAACATTTACTACTTTATAGGAAACACCAACCACATTTTTCTTTTTATGGGCATCCATTAAAGTAGAATTATCTTCAAACCATTGGGCGTTGTCCGATACTACTTTCATTTTTTGAGACATATCAAAATCGTTTATTTGAACAATATTTTCATAATATCCTCTGTAACCTATAGGATCATAATACACTTCAATAAAACTGTTTATATAATCGATATTTCCTTCTGTAGCTTTGGTCCAAGCTACATTATAATCGTCCCAAGTCTGTAAATCCCCTGTTTTGTAGTATTCAATTAAAAGTCCCAGAGCATGTCCTTGAGCTTGATTTTCAGCAACGCCTTTCGCTAATTCTAACCACTTAATAATTTCATCAATAGCGTCACCATACAACCCGCCAGATTTATAAACGCGTTCTTTTAAAACCCCATTTTCTTTAACCAATTGGGAATTTAACCCAAAAGAAAGTGGCTTTTCTGGATTCGGTGATTTTTTCGCTTTATAAAAACGTTCAACATCTGCATTGGTTACATTTGGTCCGTAAAAATTAACTGCAGAAAGCGCTACATTATCAACACCTTTTGCTTGATTTACTTTTTTAGCATCAGCGTCATTAAAAATAACATCAAAAGCTTTACCCTCTAAAACGGTATTTGTTTCTGCCAAAAGTTCTTTTAAATATTCTGAAGAAAATTCAGGTTTTAATTTATCGTTGGAATAATGATGATGAATACCATTACTAAACCAAATGCGCTTTAAATAGGTTTCAAAAGCCTTCCAGTTATCAGTTGTTTTATCTCCTTCAAAACTAGTATAAATAGTTTCAAGAGCATTTCTTATCTTTAGGTTGTGACGATAATTTTGATCCCATATAATATCCCTTCCAACCAAACCTGCTTCAACTAAATAATACACTAGTTTTTGTTCTTTCAATGTTAGGTTTTCCCATCCTGGAACTTGATAGCGCAATATTTTTATATCTGCAAATTGCTCTACATTATAATTGAATGCCGCTGTTTCCTGTACCGCTTCAGGCGTGCCTTTTTCCTTGGATTTGTCATTTCCACATGACAATAAAATGCTTGTAGTAAGTGCTAAACTTAAAATAATTTTTAGTTTCATTTCTTCGAATTAGTTTTAGTAATTTTTATAAAAAATTTAAACAATATTTAATTTTACAGTTACAGATTAAACAGAAATAACCCAAACTGATAATGAATATTTAATTTTAGTACAACAAAGGTAATAATTTATTAATCAGAATCTAAATTTGTTTATCTTTGATTTTGTAAATTTATCTCTCCAAAGCCATTCAAAATGAAAGCGTTTAAATATGTCTTATTTTTATTATTAATAGCCATTATTGGAACTGCCATATATGTTGCGGTTCAACCAAACTCATTTGAAGTAACCAGAACTAGGACGATTAAAGCTCCAGCATCGGTTATTTATAATAATGTAATAGATTTTAAAAATTGGGAAGCTTGGTCGCCTTGGGTAGAAAAAGAACCCAGTACAAAAATTGTACTCAGCGAGCAAACCCAAGGTGTTGGTGGTTCTTATACTTGGACAGATAAAGATGGTGCTGGAACGATGAAAACTACCGAAGCAGTACCGAATACATCTATACAGCAAAACATGCAATTTGCTGAATTTCCTGCGTCTGATGTATCTTGGAATTTTAAACCTAATGAAGATGGTGGTACCAATGTAACATGGACTATTTCTGGAAAAGACCTACCATTTGGTTTTAAGGCTTATACTGCTTTTTCGGGAGGCATGGAAAAACAAATTGGACCTGATTTTGAGCGTGGGTTAGAAAAATTGGACAGTGTTGTACAAGCCAGTATGAAAGTTTATAGTATAAAAGTAAATGGTATTACGCAACACAGCGGTGGGTTTTATTTATACAATACTACCTCAAGCAAAATAGATGAATTAGCAAACAAAATACAAGAGATGCTTCCTAAACTAAGTAGTTATGTTATGAAAAACAACATTACCATGGCTGGTGCACCTTATGTTAATTATCATAAATGGGATGAGGAAAATAATGCGGTTATGTTTTCTTCCAGTATTCCAACTGTTGAAAAAGTAATTACAGATTCAGACAGTGGCATTTTAACAGGTCAACTACCTCCCTTTAAAGCTTTAAAAACCACTTTAAAAGGCGATTATAAAAATTTAAAAGAAGCTTGGGAAACTGCTATGGCTTATATTACAGAAAATAATTTAGAACAAGTTGAAACGGGACCCACTATAGAAACTTATCTTACAGAGCCCATGAATACACCAAATCCTGCCGATTATATTACCGAAATTTATATTGCAGTAAAATAAATGAACTATAAGGACACAATATATTATTATTCTATAAACATAAAACAAATGCACCATCAGTCTTTTAAAAAACAAATTAAATTTATCTGATGAAACAGGTTTTATTGGTTTTTTTGGGTGGTGGTTTTGGTAGTGTATTGCGCTATATAATTGGAAAATATTTAAATAGTGCTGAAAATGGTATTCCGTATGGCACATTTGCTTCTAACATTTTAGGCAGTTTACTTATTGGTATTATACTTGGTTTTGCTGCAAAAAACGATACGCTTTCGCAAAACCAAACCTTGCTTTTGGCCACTGGTTTTTGTGGCGGTTTTACAACCTTTTCAACCTTTGCTTATGAAAACCACGTGTTTTTAAAATCGGGCGACTTTACAAGTTTTGCAATATATACTATTGCCAGTTTTGTTATTGGCTTTTTGGCGGTGTTTTTTGGGATGTATTTAGTGAAGTGAAACTTGACTTTGTAAAAAATTCAGTCATTTAACGTCGGATATAAAACATTAAAACGATTTTATATCCGCTTAAGTTACCCTTTATTATAGAGAAAATCCACAAAATGTTCGTTATTCGAGAACTTTTTGTATATTTGCTTAATAATTTAGCGAATGAAACGAATAATTGCAAAAAGTACACTCCGGGAATATTGGGAAAAACACGCTGATTCCGAACAGTTCTTAAAAACTTGGTACGATACGGCAAAAAACGCCAAATGGTTTTCGCCAAACGATGTTAAACAGACTTACATCAATGCAAGTATTCTAAAAGACGGTCGAGTGGTTTTTAATATAAAAGGAAATTCATATCGACTAATTGTTAAATTCAATTACGAAAAACAATGGGCATTTATCCGTTTTATCGGCACACACGCTGAATATGACAAAATAAATGCCGATACGATTTAAAAATAATATTATGAAATTAAAGCCCATTAAATCAGAAAAAGATTACCGAGATGCACTTGAGCGTTTAGAAGTGATTTTCGATGCACCAATCGACACAAAAGAAGGCGACGAGGCGGAAATACTTTCATTACTCATTGAGAATTATGAAAACGAACATTATGCAATTGAGGCACCAGACCCCATTGAGGCGATAAAAATTAGAATGGAAGAATTGAATATGCGACAAAAGGATTTGGTTGGAATAATCGGTGGTAAAAGTCGAGTATCAGAAATCTTGAACCGAAAGAAAAGATTAACAGTTGATATGATACGGGAATTGGAACGAACACTTCAAATTTCCGCTTCTGTATTGGTCAATAATTATCAACTTAGACCGTAATAACAAAGGGTAACGACGTATAAAACATAGTGCGAGTTATTGTAAACACTAATGGTTCTGGCATTTTCGGGAAGTCACCAAATTTTTAAATTTGGTGACTTCCCGAAAATGAAATTAATAAGAAAAATTTAAAAATTCGGCTTGTGTTTATCCGAAACGAAACTGCCTATTTTCAGCACTAGGTTTCATATACACGACCGTTAAACAAACGCTTCAAATTATTAATAATTAATCCTCCCAAAAGCTTTTGCCCCAACTTTAATTCTAATTTTTAAATAATTTTCCCTGTTTATTATTGAGCTGGGGAATTCAATCAACCTTTTTAAAAACCGTCCTCAATCAATTCCACACTAACATTTTGTATTGTAGGATAAACAGATGGCCCAAATTGATTGAACACCGCCACATCGGCAGCATCCTGACCATAACCAATAGCTACATAGCCTCCTTTTTGTCCAGTTTGGGTTGCATCAAATGTGTACCAACGCCCTCCAACATAGGCTTCAAACCAAGCGTGCATATCCATAGGTTCTAACTTATACAAATAACCAACTACCATACGTGCTGGAATACTAAGACTTCGGCATAAAGCAATACCTAAATGTGCTAAATCTCGGCACACGCCAGATTGTCTGTTATTAACCTCAATAGCCGAAATAGGATAATCACTACTTCCTGGAATATAACTAATGGTATTGATTAACCAAGTTTCAATAGCTGCTACTTGGTCATAACCTGGTAATTGGTTTGCGGTAATATTAGAAGCTAAATCACAAAATCTATCTGATTCGCAATAGCGACTTGGTAATAAATAACTAAGTACGCTATGTGGTAAATTTTGTATTTCAACAAAATAGGCTCCTGGTTCTACATCAACCCATTCGGAAGTCTTAACATCGGATTTTGTTTGTATTGAAAAATTTCCTGCAGGTGCAATAAGCTGCTGACAAAGATTACCGTAGTTATCGGTGAATTCTACCACTGGAACATTTGGTTTTATTTTAAATTCATCCCGTGCTAACCACTGTTCTGCCCCACTCCTTGGTCTTAACATTAATATAAAAGGGGTAGGTACTTCTATTTCGAATAACAAGTCGCAACCAACTCGTAGCCACATAAATTAATATTTAAAGCGTTCACGCAAAACTAAATGATTAAAAGGAGATATGAGTATTTTTTGTACTATTTGAATAAGAACTCATTTTGACTTTTTCTATTTCCTATTTTATTCCATTGGTTGCGTTTTCTGTAATAAATTGAAAATAAATCAATTATAAATTTGAAATCCGTGGTTTTAAAATGAAAGAATGAAATTCTTTTTAAAGTTAGCATGTCATTCCGAATGTTACTGAAATCAAAATATATTTTGATTGAAAGTACATTGCGGAGCAATCGAAGAGGAATCCCTTTATTATAAGATTTCTCGTCACTCGTTCCTCTTCCGAACTATCGGAACTGTCGAAATGACAACATGCTCTTAAAAGTTTACAGAAACTAATCCCGATAGCTATCGGAAGCAATGTCCCGAACCGTCGGGAGCAGGGTTTCAACCTTTAACTTGATAATAAATCAATTATAAAATTCAGTGTTTCGCGAATGTTTTAACCCCAGCCTCAATTCTAGTTTTTAAATAATTTTCCCTCGGTACAATTGGGCATGAGTATTTATCATTGTAAGCACAATAAGGGTTATACGAGTTGTTAAAATCAATTATAACAGTATCTCCCTTAGGAATTCTAGCATCAATATAGCGTCCGCCTCCATAACTTTCAATGCCGTTGGTTTCATCTAAAAAAGGCAGAAACAAATAATCTTCGTAGCCAGCTTTATTCATTAATTCTTGAGCTTGATAAACATTTAGTTGATATTTATTCCCTTTTAATTGAAAATGTAAAACGCCATACACGCGTTCTTTAGAAACTCTATCAGTTGTTGTTTTCATATTAAACCATTCTGAATTTGGAGTTCGTTTTAAGGTGGCTGTAACCACATAACTAGAATCTATCCTAAAAAAATCTAAACCTTCAAAGTGTTTTCTATCTTTATCTTTTAAAGGTGATGTGCTGGCGTCTTTATATTCGGCATTTAACTCTCTTTGAAACTCGGTTTCACCTTGAATTGGGCGTTTCTTTTGCGCACAACCTAACAAACAAAAAACTAGTGAAAAAAGGGTGATGTATATCTTCATTTTAAAAAAAATTTCAGTTCAAAAATACAACTTAATAAAATTTTATCTAGCTTTGGGCTTTCAAATTAAAAATAAAAATGCGTAGTAACGTCACAATTTATAAAAAACAATTAACCACTTCTCTGTGGGGAGAAGCTTGGGCTTGTTATTTAATGTGGTGATACGAATATATACTATTACACTATTTAAAAAGTCCGACTTCACAGTCGGACTTTTTTTGTTTCAAAACTCATCTAAATTTCAATTAAAATCAAAAATGTAAAAACAAATCAGAATAACTAGAACTCATGAGTAAACTATTCAACAATTACCTAAACACTTTTAAAGGCTTATCACAAGAAGTTTGGTGGCTTGCATTAATAACACTTATTAATAGAGCAGGCACGATGGTAATTCCGTTTTTATCGCTTTACTTAACCAAAAGTCTCCATTTTACTTTAAGCGATGTGGGATGGATTATGAGTGCTTTTGGATTGGGTTCTGTTTTTGGGTCTTGGATAGGTGGAAAACTAACTGACAAAATTGGCTTTTATAAAGTAATGATTTTCAGCCTATTATTAACAGGTGTTTTATTTATTGGGCTACAATATTTAACCACATTTAATTCTTTTTGTTTTGGTATTTTTTTAGTAATGCTGGTAGCCGATGCATTTCGTCCGGCTATGTTTGTAGCTTTAAGTGCTTATAGTAAACCTGAAAACAAAACACGATCGGTGACACTAATTCGACTTGCTATAAATCTTGGTTTTTCAGCAGGACCTGCGATTGGCGGCATCATTATAACCACATTAAGCTATGGCGGTTTGTTTTGGGTAGATGGCATTACATGCATTTTGGCTACTTTGGTTCTTATTAATGTATTGAATCCTAAAAAGGTAAAACCTCTAGATGAAGTGAAAATAAAAAACCCAGAGTCTGCTTATAAAGACAAAGCCTTTTTAATATTTTTAGTAGCTATGATGCTTTTTGGTGTAGTATTTTTGCAATACTTTTCAACAATGCCATTGTACTATAAAGATGCTCATGGTTTAACAGAATTGGAAATTGGGGTTTTACTGGGTGCCAATGGTTTTTTTATTTTCGTTTTTGAAATGCCTTTAATCAAATGGTTGGAAAACACCACTTTTACCAAATCTGGTTTAATGCTATTCGGTGCCATATTAACTGGCTTAAGTTTTTTAATTTTGAACTTTACGAATTGGACTGGTGTTTTGATATTAGGCATGGTATTGATGACCTTTGGAGAAATGATAGCTTTTCCGTTTTCAAACGCTTTTGCCTTGGATAGAGCAAAAAAGGGAAATCAGGGTGAATATATGGCACTTTACTCTATTGCTTTTTCAATAGCACACATTTTTGGCCATAATACAGGCATGCGATTGGTTGACAACCTAGGCTTTGATAATACATGGTACATTGTTACTTTACTAGCTGCACTTTGTGTATTTTTATTGTTTATTTTGAGTCAGTATTTGAATACTAAAAAGAAATTAAAGGTATTAAACCAAAGACCCCGCTGAAAAGCGGGATTAGTTCAACTAACCATTTTGAATTCATCCTTCGGACTTTTCAAAATAGAGTTTCACTAATAAAGATTTATATTTTGAAACATAAAAAAGATATCATAATTATTGGCGGCGGTCCCATTGGAATTGCCTGCGCTTTAGAATGTAAAAAACGAAACTGGGATTATTTAGTTTTAGAAAAGGGAGCACTTACCAACTCCCTTTTCAACTACCCCAAAAACATGACGTTTTTCTCAACTTCAGAAAAATTGGAAATTGATGATATTCCTTTTATTAGTAATAACCCCAAACCAAATAGAGATGAGGCTTTGGAGTATTACAGACGTGTAACTACTTCAAATAATCTAAATATTAATTTATATGAAACGGTACTTTCTATTGAAAAAAAATCCAATCATTTTATAACCAAAACGAATAAGGCAACTTATCAATCCAATCAAGTGATTATTTGCACGGGGTTTTATGATATTCCAAAACTACTCAATGTTCCTGGTGAAGATTTGGATAAAGTGACCCATTATTACAAGGAAGCGCATAATTACACGTTGCAAGATGTTGTAGTTGTTGGCGCGAGCAATTCTGCTGTTGATGCGGCGTTGGAAATATGGCGAAAAGGCGGACGTGTAACTATGGTTATAAGAGGTGAAAACATTGGAGAACGTGTAAAATATTGGGTACGGCCAGATATTATAAATCGTATTGAAGAAGGTAGTATTAAAGCCTATTTTAATTCAGAAATTACAGATATTAAAGACAATGAAGTTACTATAAAAACCCCTGACCGATTGGTAACTGTTCCTAACAATTATGTAGTAGCGCTTACTGGATATCTTCCTAATTTCGATTTACTTATTGAAAGCGGTATCGAACTAACAAATGATGATAAAAAAATTCCTAAATACAACAGTGAAACCATGGAATCGAATGTTGAGGGCTTGTATTTAGCAGGTGTAATTTGTGGTGGAAAAGAAACGCATAAATGGTTTATTGAAAACTCCAGAATTCATGCAAAACGTATTGCTGAACATATTGAAACTAAAGCAAAAAAATGAATTTAAATCAAATCACCATTCCGTCTATAAATGTTGAAAAGGCTGTTCCCTTTTATAAACTTTTAGGGTTAAAACTTATTGTAGATTCTATTCCTAGGTATGTTCGATTTGAATGTCCCGACGGTGATACAACATTTTCAATTCATCATGTTGAAACTTTACCAAAAGGAAATGGGGCAACTATATATTTTGAAGATGATAATTTAGATGAATGGGTAGCCCAACTTATTAAAAGAGGCATAGAGTTTTCGCAATTACCAACTGATATGCCTTGGCTTTGGCGTGAAGCACATCTGCAAGACCCTGATGGTAATCATATTATTTTATATAAAGCTGGAGAAAATAGAAAAAATCCGCCTTGGCGTATCAATTGAAAGTATAATTATATTAAAAATAAGCATGGAACATTGGAAAAAGTTACCCGTTTTTAAAAAAGCTATTGAAATTGAAAAGCTTGTTAGAATTATTATTGAGGTTGTTGAAAAATCAGATATAGAATTTAAAAGCGACTTTGAAAAAGATATGATTGAACGCAATATAGATTATATGCAACAAAATTCTATGATTATTCCGTCTAAAATCGCTGGTGCTTCTGGTGATGATATGCTATATGATATAAAAATGGAAAATGCGGCTATAATTAGAAAAGCAGCTAGAGAACTGATAACCGATGCAAGAGGTATTCAAATGAACGGTTTCAAAGATTTTGAATATTTAGATTTACTCAGAAATGCTATTGAAGAATTCAGAATATTATTTGCCGAATGGGTAAAAACATTTGATTGTTGGAATTACATTATTGATAGGTGGGGTCTTTTTAATCCGCCAGGGATTCAATATAATGATTCAGATCCTGATGATGATATTCCTTTTAATCCAGACTATTTTGAAGGTTTATAGTCTAATTAATCGGTTTTAACTCCTTTTGTCTAATAACTCTTGATAATATGATTTGAGTTTTACTCTCACCATAAATAATAAGCTGATCTATAAACGATTCCAAATGGTTATGATTTTTTAAAACCACTTCCATAACTATATTTTCATCACCAGTAATTCGGTAACAATTAATAACCTCGTCAAAGGTTTTTACTTTTTCCAAGAAGGGTTTTAATTTCCCCATAAAAGCACGTAAAGTAATAATTGCTTTTAATTGATAGCCAACATCAAAAGGAGAAACAATGGCTTTATAACCTTCTATGATACCTAAATCCTCCATTTTTTTAATGCGCTCAGAAACTGCAGGTGAGCTCACACCTACTTGCCTACCAATTTCAGCATTAGATTGTCTCGCATTTTCCTGTAAACACTTTAAAATCTTCCAATTAAGGTTATCTAAACTCATTTAAAGAAATTTAACTATAAATCGTTAATATTTAAAGTAAATATACGTTTTTTCTTTAAAACCTAAAGAAGAATATGAAATCTTGTGAGTAATTTTGATGCAAATTGCTTAGAAAAGTTAGTCATGTTATACAATACCCCATCAAACCTATCGGAATTACCGATTTATAAAAAAGCTGTAGAGATTTTTGCGTTATCGCAAAACATCTCGAGGTATTTAAATCATGACTTATCAGCTCTTAGGGAAGATGGTTCTGAAGATTCCAACATTTACTTTTCAGGCGATATAATTCAGCAATCTGTTTCGTTGGCACCAGTAATTGCTAATGCGGAATTAGACCGTTATTCTGATAAGAAATACAAGCATTTGGCGTCCTTAAAAAGACTAACGAATATGCTTTATAAAAATTCTTATCGTTTAGAAAAATCTAATAGTAACGGAAAAGATTTTCTTCCTATTTTAAGAAGCGAGTTGCGTAAGTTCAAAAAACTTCAACGCAGTTGGATGTTAACACTTTAGGCTGTTTTGAGATTATGTTATTTTAAACTAAATATGGTTTCAAACGCTCTGTTGTCCTCACCATAGAAAGTAACATCAAAATTTATTCTCCATTTATCATTTGAAATTTTTTCACCTGAAATAGTTCCAACTGGATTTACATTTCTGTCTTCATCATCAGGAAAAAAACAAAAGCATGATTTGGTCAATATGGTTTTGGCATTCATTAAATCTACACCATCAATGTCAAAACTATTTACGTTTGAATCAATTTCAAAATGTATGAATTCAGCATACTCATCATCTGCAATTTGTTCTTTATCTTCAGCAACGTAAGTATATTTAAAAACCACTTTATCCCCGTTTAAAATTACTCCATATTTGATATAAGAACCATCAACTTCGTTAATTGATAAATCACTATTTTCAAAAAATTCGTATTTATAAATTTTATCATTTACGCCATCATCGCTGCATGAAAACATAAATAGCGCAAGAACTAGTAGTAGGTATTTATTCATAAATAAAAGCATTTAGTTTTATCTTTTAGATACAAAAGTGAGCAAATGGTTGCGTGGAGAAAAGTCAAAAAATGAAATACTATTTAGGCAAACTAGTAATAAAAGATCCCGATACAAAATCGGGATGGTTCCAATAATTCCATCTTAACATCGAAAGATCCCGATATCGTAATCGGGATAAGCGATTCACACACTTTTTCTGAATTAGAAAAAGTGGTTCCAATAATTCCATCTTAACATCGAAAGATCCCGATATCGTAATCGGGATA
>CAXBID010000055.1:0-17861 GCA_963975495.1 uncultured Flavobacteriaceae bacterium
TTCACCTTGTAAATATTTTGAGGCTTTGTTGTAACTTATTCCTGTTGGTTTTAAATGTTTTACGTGAAGTGATTCATCAGTTAAAATCTTCCAACCATAATATTTAGCCAGTAATTCATCAACCGTATCCCAACCCATAGATGGTTTTAATTTTCCTATTTCTAAAAAACAATCTTTTCTATACGCTTTTAAAGCACCACGAATATGATCTTTTCTAGTTAAATTCTCTAAAACCCAATCACCATTTTTTTTAATATAACAAAAACCAGAAGCCATACCCAGTTTTTTATTGTTATTAAAATGATTTGAAAGTTGCTCTAAATAATTATTCGGGAATATTAAGTCGGCATCAAACTTACAAATGATATCGAAATCATCATCTAGCGTTTGGTAACCTTTATAAAACGCATTTATGATTTTGGAACCTGGTAAATGCTCATGGGATGATTTTGAATTCACCAAGGAAATAAACGCATGTTTTTCAGCAAACCCTTCCACAATATCTTGGGTTTTATCGGTTGAATTGTCATTTACAATAACCACACGCATTGGCAATACCGTTTGATGGACCAACGAATTTAAAGTAAGCCCAATACTGCTTTGTTCGTTGTGTGCGGGGATGATGATGTAAAACTTCATTTTGTAAATTTCAATATTTTAATCCCGAATCCTAATTTTTATAAAACAATATTTTTGGAATTTAGATTTTGAGTATTGGAATTTTATTTTTTTTCAGCATAAATAATATAATATCGGGGTGTAAACCAACGTAATATGGGACGAATGCCAATTTTTTTAGTTGGATTCGTCCATTTTTTTCTATCAATAATTTTCCATCCAGCTTTTTCAAGCAACCAATCAAATTGCCAATCTTCAAACTCATGATAATGTCTATCCAACATATCCGTTTTACTTCTATATGCTGAAGAAAACCATAATTTAAGCGGAACACTTGCAACAAGTTTTTGGGATTTTATAGATTTTAAAACTGTAAAAGGCGATAATAAATGTTCGAAAATTTCAAAGGCTGTAACAACTTCAGCTTTAGAATTAATGATGTTCGTTACATCTGTATCCAAATCTTCACCTTTTGTATTTTCAACTGAATATCCATGATCCAACATGATTTGGGTAAACGGATTTACAACGCCCAAATCTAAAATAGTTTCAGAAGGCGAAACATGTTTTTTTAGAAATTCAATAGTATATTTAAAGCGTTTGTTAGGAAAGCTTTTTTCGTACATTAAATAATTGTATTTTTTCATTTCCGCGAAAGCGGAAATCTTTATTGTTTATAAACAATAGCATTAATATTCATGCCTGCACCAACACTTGCAAAAATAATAACATCTCCTTTCTTTATTTCTTGATTGTTTAGTGAGCCATTTAAAATGGAATCATATAAAGTGGGTACGGTTGCTACGCTAGAATTTCCTAATTTACCAATAGTCATTGGCATAATACCTTCGGGCATTTTCATATTGTATAGCTCATAAAAACGTTTTACAATAGCCTCATCCATTTTTTCATTGGCTTGATGAATGAGTATTTTTTTCACGGCATTTATGTTAATACCACTTTTGTCAAGACAGGTTTTCATTGCTTTAGGAACGTTTTTTAAAGCAAATTCGTAAATTTTTCTACCATACATTTTTATGTATCGGCGTTTATCATTTATTTCTTGATTGTTAGTTTCTCCAAAATATATAAAATGCGCTTCATCTAAAGCATAAGTAGCAGATTCGTGGGCTATAATACCACCTTCCTCATTTGTAGATTCCAAAACCACTGCACCAGCACCATCACTATAAATCATGGAGTCCCGATCATACGGATCAATAACACGGGAAAGTGTTTCTGCGCCTATAACCAAACATTTTTTTGCGATACCTGATTTTATAAAAGCATTGGCTTGAATAACACCTTCAATCCAACCTGGGCAACCAAATAGCAAATCGTAACCCACGCATTTAGGGTTTTTTATTCCTAAAAGGTGCTTAACTCTTGTTGCTATACTAGGTACGGTGTCACTTTGTTGATTATCAAATCTAACGTCCCCATAATTGTGAGCAACTATAATGTAATCTAAATCTTCTCGATTAATTTTAGCAGATTCAATCGCTTTTTCTGCTGCAAACGAGGCCATATCAGATGTATTCAAATGATTTTTAGCATAACGCCTTTCATCAATACCCGTTATAGCTTTAAATTTCTTTATTATGATTTCGCTCGGAGCATTTATTGTTGTCCCGTCACTATTAAAAAATTCATGATTTTGAAAATCTTCATTTTTCTCAATCTTAGCAGGAATGTAACTACCAGTGCCAGTAATTTTAATATTCATAAATAATTTTTTGCCTTAATAAATTCTGTTATTAGCAAGTTAATCGCTTTTTCTAAAAATGAAATTTAAATCAGTTGTAATTTACGATGTTCAAAAGTATATTTTATGCCTCAGCATAGGCTTCAATTGGAGCACAAGAACAAATTAAATTCCTGTCTCCATAAGCATCATCAACCCGTCTTACACTTGGCCAAAATTTATTATCCCTAACAAAACTAAGAGGAAACGCGGCTTCTTCCCTCGTATATGGAAGATCCCATGTGTTTGCCGTTATCATTTCTAAAGTGTGCGGTGCATTTTTTAAAACATTATTACCATCATCTTGAGATACGGTATCTATTTCTTTTTTAATTGAAATCATGGCATCACAAAAACGATCCATCTCAGCTTTACTTTCGCTTTCTGTAGGTTCAATCATCATAGTTCCGGCTACAGGAAAAGATACTGTTGGCGCGTGAAACCCATAATCCATTAAACGCTTTGCAATGTCAGTAACTTCAATACCATGCGCTTTAAAGGGCCTGCAATCTATAATCATTTCATGCGCTGCGCGTCCTCTTTCTCCAGAATATAAAGTCTCAAAACTACCTTCCAGACGCTTTTTAATATAATTTGCGTTTAAAATAGCGATTTTAGTAGATTCAGTTAAACCTTCAGCTCCTAACATTTTTATGTAGCCATAAGATATTAAACACGCTAATGCAGAGCCAAAAGGAGCCGCAGAAATTGCCGTAATAGCGTTTTCGCCTCCCGTTTTTATAATGGGATTTCCAGGTAAAAATGGTGCGAGTTGTTTTGCTACACATATTGGTCCTACTCCAGGGCCACCGCCACCATGCGGAATAGCAAAGGTTTTGTGTAAGTTTAAATGACAAACATCAGCACCAATACTTCCAGGGTTTGTTAATCCCACTTGGGCATTCATATTTGCACCGTCCATATAAACCTGTCCACCATTATCATGAATAATTTGAGTGATTTCTTTTATGGCGGATTCATAAACACCATGCGTAGAAGGGTAGGTAACCATTAAAGCTGATAAATTATCTTTGTGTAATTCGGCTTTTTCACGTAAATCATCAACATCAATATTTCCTTCTTCAGTAGATTTTGTAACCACCACTTTCATGCCCGCCATAACCGCACTGGCAGGATTTGTTCCATGTGCGGATGATGGAATTAAACAAATATTTCTATGAAGGTCATTACGAGACTCATGATATGCTTTTATAACCATAAGACCTGCAAATTCGCCTTGTGCTCCAGAATTTGGTTGTAAAGATGTGGCTGCAAAACCTGTAATTTCAGTTAACTGATCTTCTAATGCTTTTAAAACTGTGAGATAGCCTTTAGCTTGTCTTTTAGGAACAAAAGGGTGAATATTTGCCCATTTAAAAATACTTAATGGCAACATTTCGGAAGCCGCATTAAGTTTCATGGTACATGATCCTAAAGAAATCATAGAATGGTTCAATGCTAAATCTTTTCGTTCCAACGATTTTATATAGCGCATCAATTCTGTTTCTGAGTGATAGGTGTTAAATACTTTTGAAGTCAGGAAATCAGATGCTCTTTGTAAATTACTGTCAATATTATTAGCTTGTTCTAATTTGGAAATTACAATAGTTTCCTTATCGGCAGCTTCAGCAAAAACAGAAATTAAATAATTAATATCTCTAAGCGAAGTCGTTTCATTTACTGAAATGGTAACCGTTTCTCTATCTGGATAACATAGATTGACTTTTTTATCAGTGGCAACTCTTTTGATTTTTTTTGCTTTTGTTTTTATTTGAAGCGTGTCAAAATATGATGAGTTTATTTGTTTGTAACCAAGTTTTGTTAAAGCATTTGCTAAAGTTGCTGTTTTATTATGAACTTTACTTGCAATAAATTTTAAGCCATTAGGGCCATGATAAACCGCATACATACTTGCCATAACAGCTAAAAGCACTTGAGCGGTACAAATATTTGATGTGGCTTTATCACGTTTAATATGTTGCTCTCTGGTTTGCAGTGCCATACGTAATGCACGATTGTCATTGGCATCTTTTGTAACACCAATGATACGACCCGGTAAATCTCTTTTATAAGCTTCCTTGGTGGCGAAATATGCTGCATGGGGACCACCATAACCCATTGGGATGCCAAAACGCTGTGTAGTGCCTACTACAACATCAGCTCCAAATTTGCCTGGAGCTTCCAATTTAACTAAGCTTAAAATATCAGCAGCTACTGCTACCTTAATTTGTGCTGCGTTCGCTTTTGAAATGAATGTTTTAATATCAGTAATTTGTCCATCTTTTCCAGGGTACTGTAAAATGGCTCCGAAGAATTCCGATGAAAAGTCAAAAGCTTCTTCGTTCCCAACAACAAGTTCAATTCCAATAGGATTTGCTCTGGTTTCTAGTAATGATAATGTTTGGGGTAATATGTTTTCTGAAACAAAAAACTTATTGATTTCTGCTTTTTTCTGATTGCGTTCACGAACAGCGAATAACAAACTCATGGCTTCAGCCGCCGCAGTACTTTCGTCAAGTAAAGAGGCGTTTGCGATTTCCATACCTGTAAGTTCGATAACCATGGTTTGAAAATTTAAAAGCGCTTCAAGTCTGCCCTGAGCAATTTCAGCTTGGTATGGCGTGTAGGCAGTATACCAACCTGGGTTTTCTAAAATATTACGTTGAATAACCGCAGGCATTATAGTTGGATGATACCCTAGCCCAATATAAGTTTTGTAAACTTTGTTCTTTTTTGAAAGCTCATGAATATGAAGTAGATATTCGTATTCTGTCATGGGGGCATCTAAATTCAATCCATTTTTTAAGCGAATATCGTCAGGTATCGTTTCATTAATTAATTGGTCTAAATAAGTAACTCCTATGGTTTTTAACATAAGATTTTGGTCATCTTCTCTCGGGCCAATATGACGCAATGCAAAAGCGTTTGTGTTCATTAAGTTACAATTTGTTATATAATTTGCAAAAATAAGTAATAATTTACGCGATTTCTTGCATTAAATAGAAAGTTTTTAACCATTTGAAAACGTTATTAACAGTTTGTTTATTTTTACATTATGAAGGGCTTGAGGCAACTTTTAAATTTTTATATTAATAGTAGTATTCACGTGGCTTTAGCAGTGTATTCATTAACTTGGATTACGTTGTTGGAGTTTGATATTCCTTATGATGAAACTATCTTGTATTTTATTTTTTATGCTTCCATTACAGGCTATAATTTTGTGAAGTATTTTGGAGTTGCCAAATTTCATCATAGAAGCTTAACAAATTGGCTAAAAACCATTCAAGTATTTTCCCTTATTTGCTTTGTTCTTATGTGTTATTATGGGTGTCAATTGAGTTCCAAAACGCTATTTTACATTTTAGGTTTTGGTATAATTACATTTTTTTATGCTAGTCCGTTTTTGCCAAAACGTTTGTTTTTAGATTATCAGCATAATTTAAGAAGTATTGGCGGACTTAAAATATATTTAATAGCATTGGTTTGGTGCGGTGTTACTGTTTTTCTTCCGTTAATTAATAATGCTTATTCAATTGATTCAGATGTTATAATAACAGGAATTCAGCGCTTCTTGTTTGTTGTTGTTTTGATGTTGCCTTTTGAAATTAGGGACTTACGTTATGATAATCTAAAGCTTTCTACAGTACCACAGAAAATAGGAGTGAAGCAGACTAAAATAATGGGAGGGTTGCTTTTAATTGTGTTTTTCTTTTTAGAATTTTTTAAATACAAAATCGAAATTAATAAAATTTTCGCTTTATTGATTATCTCAATTCTTACGCTATTACTTTTGGTTTTTTCTAAAATGGAACAAGGAAAATATTACAGTGCGTTGTGGGTTGAAGGTTTGCCAATACTATGGCTTGTACTGTTGTTGTTATTCTAAATATAATTTTCTTTTATTGCGGTTTCCAAATCTTTTTTCATTTTTTCTTTACAGTCTTTATCAAGACATTCTACTTTAGATTTTGAGACAACCTCAGTCAGTTTGCTATTATTATTTGTGTATTCCCTACAAGCTCTACAATAAATTAAATGAATATTTAGCTTAATCTTTTCCCAAAAAGATGCTTCTTTATACTGAGTTTTATCGCATGTGTGGTTTGCTTCGTCACATGGCATTAAAAACTTAAATTTACTCATAATTAAAACCAATTTTCTTTTAGGCAATCTGCTAAAGCAGTACGAGCTCTATGGATAATTACCCAAAGGTTAGACGCTGTAATATTTAGTTCATTACAAATAACTTCAGTTTCAAAACCTTGAATAGTTTTCATTTTAAAAACCTCCGCTTGTTTTGTTGGTAATTTGCTTAAACAATTATATATGGCATCGCCAAGTTCGGCGTTTTGTAAAGTGTCCTCGGCAGTTTTATCAAAAGGATCTGCAACGCGTTCTTCCAACCAATCGCCTTCACTTTCTGTATCGCTATTGTAACTCATGCGTACTTCAGCCTTACCTTTATTGGAATTTATTTTACGATAATGGTCAATAATTTTTCGCTTTAAAATAGAAATAAGCCATGTACGTTCGCTGGCTTCTCCTTTAAAGTTTTTCATAGATTTTAAACCAGCAAAAAAAGTATCTTGCACCAAATCCTGCGCGATATCCCTATCACTAACACGCGAAATGGTGTAATTGAATAGATAATCGGAATATAAATCGATCCACTTATTTGGATTAATTTGATGGTTGGGCATTAATGCATAATTTTTTTTGAGTACCAAAAATAAGGTAAAAAAATGAATTTTTAAGTTGATTATTTTTTTAGACCAATAGTTAAGTTGCTAAGTGAAGTAGATGGTAAAAAATGTAAGACTAAAATATATCCAAAGAATTGAAAATAAAATATGCATTGACGTTTCAAACTTTTTACTTTTCCACAATTTTGAGGAATAAACAAAGAATTGTATATACAGCCTTATAAACCAAAATATACTAAAACCTAAAGCTATTTTTCTTCCAAGGTTAGTCTCAATAATTTCATTAGCAGATATTACACAAAGCAATCCCATTAAGAATATTGTTAAGGCAATAAAAAAGGTATGAACAGTCATCATTTGCCTATTTATTAAACTTAATGAGTTTAATTCAGCATTCCAATTAAAATACTTTGGAAAGAAAATATGTATTGCTGCCAAGGCAATTAAAAGTATACCAATAATATTAAGATGAATATGCATATTTTTTATGTTAAGGAACAGAATTAAAAATTGACATAAAAGGGGTGAATTTCGTTTCTGTAAATGTTGAAAACCCCGCACTTTTAAAAGCGCTTTTCCAGACTTTACGGGAGAAAAAATGAGTAAAACCAATTGAGAATGCCAAAAAATTTGGAAAGTCTCGCAAATGTTCAACCATGATAACCACACCATTTGGTTTGCAAACTCTTTTGCACTCTTTTAAAAACTGTACTTTTTCTTCATCTAATCTTATTTCATGAGCAGCAGAGAGTAAAAATATTAGGTCTATTGAATTATCCCCAAGCGGAAGAGTATTAGATTTTATTTCTTTAGTATTTGGGTAAACCAAACTTACTTTTCTAGCTCGTATTATGGCAGGTTCGGTATGATTTTCTGAATTATAAAAATCAAATACTTTTAAATCAGATTTTGGAAAATTGTCTTTTAAGATGAAGCTAGTTTCATCAAATCCGGCATTAATATTAATAATGTTTGTCTTTTCTGAATCCATATTTTTAAATTGCTTCAACCATTTAAAATCATAATATCCAGAAAAATCATATACATAAGCCGAAACGATTAATGGCATGAGTAAACCATAAACAAATGCAACTACAATAATAAAAAACAAAATATTAGACCATTGGAATATATAATAGCTTAAAATAATTAATGCTAGTAAGCTAATTCCCCAAAAATAGAAATGTCTATTAAAGCTTAAAATATTTAATACACCCTGAAATTTTTTTCTTTTTATTTCCATGATTCAATTTTTCCTTTTTTCCAATAGTATGGAATATTTTTAATAATAAATGCATTTGCCAAAACAGGTTTTTCAATTTTTAATGTATCTAAAAATGTAATATCATAATCAACAACTTCTACAGGCGTAGGTTTCCAGTTTTGTCTTACACCTTCAATAATTAGAACTTCCTTTTTCTTTTTGTTATAAGTAAAAGTAAAAGTAAATGGTAAAGGTCCTGCGAAACGTCGTGCTTCTTTCCAGTTTTCAAATGGAGAATATTTTGGCAATGGAATATCTTGATTTTCATTTGTATTTACCTTTATTTTGAAGTTTGATTTATTTGAAATAATTTGAGTTGTATCCACCTGATGAATTTTATTAATATCGGTAGTTGTATAGTTATAGTGAGTGAAAATATTACCCATAAATGCCATTTTCTTTTTATCTGTTTCAGATTTTAGAATGTATAAACCACGTAAACGTTTGCCTTTACTGTTAGTATACCTTACAAAAACACGATAACCAATTAAAAAGAAATCATTCCCAATAAGCTTAGGAGTGCCTTTAGGTCGCAAATCTTTTGTTTGTACCATTGCTACTGCAATAAAAGCCCATTTATCTTGAAACGTATCTAGTTCCAAACATTCTGGTATCAAATGCTGTAAGTGTTCTTTAGGAATTGAAAATGTTAAAACAAGAGAGCTTTCAAAAAAGGCCTCAACAGCAAACGGATGATTTTTTAGAAATGAAAGCATTATTAAATAGTTTTTTTGTTTAAATAAAATGTGTTTGAATAAATAATTAATATGAATATGAAGGCAAATACGATATTGAATTTGCCCCAAAGCAATAAATCTGGAACCAAAATAAACTCAAGAATGTTCATTGTTGCTATAATAATTATTTGAGTAATAGCATTTAGTTTAGGTTTTATTTTGCTTAAAATCCAGATTGCCATAATTACTTCAAAAAGACCAATTAATACTGTTAAAGGTTTAGAATACTCGATTCCTAAAATTCTTGAAACAATTTGTTCATGCCTTGGAATAAAACCTAGGACTTTACAAAATAGTCCGTTTAGAATCCAAACTATTGCAATAAGATATTTTATTATGGTTTTAGTTAAATTCATTTTATTTTTTATACTTTCAGAAATTATTGAAAGTACATTTTAATTTTTTTTATTTTATAAGTTTCAGTAAAGACTTAGTAATCCAGTTTTGTTCTTGGTTGACTATTCTGTTCATTAAAGAATCAGCAGTTTCGGCTAGATCATGTAAGGCCTTGGTTTGTTTTATAAGTTCCTTAGTTTTTTCTGTGCCATCATCTTTAATAGAAGAGACATCTTTTAAAATTTTGATTACAGGTTTTATTTCTCTTCTACTACGTTCTTTGGCAATATGTCTAGCTAGTTCTTGAACATCTTTTTCAGTGGTAAAATATTCTTTACGCTCTCCAGGAATGAGCTCTTTAGTAACTATACCCCAATCCATAAGCTGACGTAAATTCATGCTGGTATTACCACGAGAAATTTTTAGTTCTTCCATAATTTCTTCCATAGAAAGTGCTTTAGTAGATATAAAAAGTAACGATTGTATTTGCGCCATAGCTTTGTTTATACCCCATAATGTGCCCAAACTTCCCCAGGTACTAATAAATTTTTCTTTTGCTTCTTGGTATTCCATAACACAAAGGTAATAAAATTTTTTAAACTTTCAATAATTATTGAAAGTTTAATTTATCATAAATAAAATTTTAGAGAGTTTATCTATTTAAGATTACGAATCAGACCTGTCAGGTTTTTAAAACCTGACAGGTCTTTTTCAGATGCAAAAGTTTATTTCAACAACCCAGCACGTTTCAACAATGCCTCAGGTTGAGGTTCTTTTCCGCGGAAGCGTTTGTATAAAGTCATAGGGTCTTCTGTTCCACCTTTTGATAATATATTATCTTTAAATTTATTAGCAACTGTTTTGCTGAAAACGCCTTGTTCTTTAAAATATTCAAACGCATCTGCATCTAAAACCTCGGCCCATTTATAGCTGTAATACCCCGAAGAATACCCCCCTTGAAAAATATGGGAAAACGCAGTACTCATGCAAGTTTCTTTAGTTTCAGGGTACAACGTCGTGTTTTTAAACATATCAGATTCAAAAGCTTTTACGTCTTTTATTTGTTTCGGGTCTTGTCCGTGCCAACTCATGTCTAATAATCCAAAGCTTAATTGCCTTAGGGTTTGCATGCCTTCATGAAATGTAGAAGATTCTTTTATTTTTTGGACCAAATCCATAGGGATGGTTTCCCCAGTTTTATAATGTTTTGCAAAAAGCTCTAAAGCTTCTTTTTCGTAACACCAATTTTCTAAAATCTGACTAGGTAATTCCACAAAATCCCAAAATACGCTAGTTCCAGATAAACTGGGGTACGTGGTGTTGGCAAGCATACCGTGTAAAGCATGACCAAATTCATGAAATAAAGTAGTAACCTCTCTAAAGGTTAATAAGGAAGGTTTGCTTTTTGTTGGCTTAGTGAAATTGCAAACTATGGAAATATGTGGTCTGCTATTTTCGTTATCTTTAATGTATTGTGGCTTATAAGATGTCATCCACGCGCCATTACGTTTACCGGCTCTAGGAAAAAAATCGGCATAAAAAACAGATATCAAACCACCTTTACCGTCTGTAACCTTATAAGTTAAAACATCTTCATGATATTTATCAATGGTATCAATTTCTTCAAAATTTAAATCGAATAATTTATTTGCAATGGTAAATGCACCATTAATAACGTTTTCTAATTTAAAATAGGGTTTTAATTTTTCATCATCTAAACTGAATAATTCTTGCTTTAGTTTTTCTGAATAGTAAGGTCCATCCCATTTTTCAAGATGATTTATACCGTCTAATTTTTTGGCAAAATTTTGAAGATTTTTAAACTCACGTTCTGCGGCAGGTTTTGCTTTTTCGAGTAGTTCATTCGAGAAATCTAAAACGTTTTGAGGCGTTTTTGCCATACGTTCTTCTAAAACAAAATGCGCATGTGTTTTATAGCCCAAAAGATTTGCGCGTTCGTGCCTTAGTTTTACTATTTGCAAAACGTTTTCTTGATTATCTACCCCATCATTTTTAAAACCTTTGCTTCCAGCAGCAAGCGTCATTTTTTTTCGAAGCGCTCTATTATCGGCATAAGTTACGAATGGAATGTAACTCGGGTAATCTAAAGTAAACAACCAACCTTCTTTTTCTTTAGATTCTGCTAATTGTTTAGCGGCCTCTTTTGTGCCATCGGGTAAGCCGGATAAATCGTTTTCATCTGTAATTAGCATTTCAAATTTATTGGTTTCTGCTAATACGTTTTCTCCGAATTTTAATTTTAACTGACTCAGTTTTTTATCAATATCTCGTAGCTTTTCTTTTTTATCATCAGAAAGATTAGCGCCATTTCTTGAAAAACTCTTGTATTTTTTATCGAGTAGGGTTTGCTGTTCTGTGGTTAAATCTAATTCATCTTTAGAATTATAAATGGTTTTAATGCGTTTGAATAAGTCTTGATTAAGCGTAATATCGTTACTGAATTCTGATAATAAAGGCGAAACCTCTTGAGCTATTTTTTGAATGGTCTCATTAGTTTCTGCAGAATTTAAATTAAAAAAGATACTGGATATGCTATCTAACTGTTCACCAGAAAACTCCAAGGCTTCAATGGTATTATCAAAAGTTGGAGCTTCTTCATTCTTTACTATATCATCTATCTCATTTTTTGCACTTTCAATAGCTTCTTTAAAAGTAGGTAAATAATCCTCGTTTTCAATTTTTGAAAAAGGCGGTGTGTTATATGGTGTTTTGAACGGTACTTTTAATGATTCTTTTATCATTTATTTCTAAATATGTTATTTTTATTCAATTTACTATGCATACATAATAAATTTTTTTATACATTTGCCATCGACAATTTAAAGAGTGACTAACTCATAAGAATTATTGTTGATAGCTATAAAAAACCTCGATGGAATTCGGGGTTTTTTTTATTTTAGGTCTTTTGCAGATTCGTTTACTTTTAATTTTAGACTTTCTTTATAAACTATTATTTTTTCAAGCACATATTTATCGCTAGATCCGATAATTTGAGCCGCTAAAATTCCAGCATTTCTCGCACCGTTTAAAGCAACTGTTGCAACGGGTACACCTGAGGGCATTTGAAGAATAGACAATATAGAATCCCAACCATCTATAGAGTTACTGCTTTTTACAGGTACGCCTACAACCGGTAAAGGAGAGAGCGAAGCAATCATACCTGGTAAATGTGCAGCGCCACCAGCACCAGCAATAATAACAGAAAAACCTCTTGTGTGTGCATTTTTACCGTAATCGAATAATTTTTCTGGGGTTCGGTGTGCTGAAACAATATCTACTTCAACTTCAATATCAAAACCTTTTAAGATGTCTATAGCATCTTGCATAACAGGAAGGTCGCTTTTACTTCCCATAATTACTCCTACTTTACTCATTATCAGAATTAATTAAGTTCACAATTATATTTATTATCAAATCCTTTTCTTTAGGATTACTTTCTGCTATCATTAAAGTTAATGCCACTAAGGTACTGTTTGTTATTTTTTTAGTAGAATCAATTTTATATAGAAATTCATTTTTATCAAGATACCAGACAAACAACCAAGCTGCTATTCTTTTATTACCATCTGTAAATGAGGGATTTTTAACAACTAAATATAAAAGATTAGCTGCTTTTTCTTCAATGCTTGGATACAAATCTGTGCTATTAAAAGTCTGATCAATTACTGCAATGGAACTTTTAAAAGACTCATCTTTTTCGTTTCCAAATAATTTTGAGGCACCAAATTTAACCCTTAATTGTTCGATTGCTGAAATAGCTTCATTATAATCAATATGAAATACTACTTTTTTTGAAGTGGTATTTGTAGTTATTCTTTGGTGGTCGTAATCATCGAGAATATCAAGAGCAAGCGAATAATCTGTTAAAATATCTATAAAACCTTCTGCTTCAAATTCTTGATTTTTTATAGCTTTAGAAGTTCTTTGAACCAGTTGAATAGTTTTTTTTAATTGATTAAGACGGTTTTCATTTTTTGTGTAACCTTTTATGAGATGCTGTTTTAGAATTTTATTGGCCCAAATTCTAAATTGTGTGCCTTTAGCAGAACTAACTCTGTAACCAACAGCCAAAATTACATCAAGGTTATAATAATCTATTTGGCGCATTACTTGCCTTGTGCCTTCATTTTGAACTGTTGCATTTTTTGCAACAGTTGCGTATTCAGGTAGTTCTTCTTCTTTGTAAATATTCCGAATATGTCTAGAAATAACAGATTTATCTCTGTCAAAAAGTTCAGAAATTTGATTTAAGTTTAGCCAAAGAGAATTATTTTCATAAGTTACTTCAACTTGAATTTCATTTTCTTTTTTATAGATAACAATGGCACTCATAAAATAATATTGAGTTTATTAATAGACATTCAGAGATTATAATAACTAATAGGTTTATCGTTTATCAGAATGACTAAAGTGCATTTTTTGCACATTACTTTTTTTTGAAAGCTCTTTTTCTTTGAAAATATTGTTTATATGCCTAGTTATGAAAGATCTATCTCTATTAAAAAGCTTTGAAAGTTGGTTTTGATTTAACCAAACATTTTCATTAATAAGCTTTACTTCAATATTAGCATCAAAACCAGCTTCATCATAAATGATTATTTCACCTGACTCATTCATTCGAACTTATCACTTTAATAGACTTCTTAACCTCTTCAGCTATTCTTCTAGCTTCATTTAAATCTTCGTTTACTATGGTTACATGCCCCATTTTTCTAAACGGACGTGTTTGTTTTTTACCATAAATATGTGGTGTAACACCGTCCATATTCATAATATTTTCTATATTCTTATAAACTACATTGCCAGTATATCCTTCAGCACCAACTAAGTTTACCATAACACCACCAACTTTACTATCGGTTCTTCCCAAAGGTAAATTTAAAATGGCTCTAATATGTTGTTCAAATTGCGATGTGTAACTAGCCTCAATCGTTTGGTGACCAGAATTGTGAGGGCGTGGTGCCACTTCATTTATTAAAATGTTGTCGTCTTTTGTTTGAAACATTTCAACCGCTAAAAGACCAACATGATTAAACGCTTTTGATGCTTTTAAAGCAATGGCTTTAGCTTTTTTCGCCACGTCATCAGGGATTCTAGCAGGACAAATAACATATTCCACTTGGTTGGCTTCAGGGTGAAATTCCATTTCTACAACAGGATATGTTTTTGTTTCACCAGAAGGACTTCTCGCCACTATAACCGCCAATTCATTTTTAAAAGGCACTAGGCTTTCAGCAATACACTCGCCTTTTGGTAAGCCTTCCAAATCTGAAAGCTGTTTAACTACTTTTACACCATTACCATCATAACCAAACTGGGCTGCTTTCCAAACGAAAGGAAATTCTAATCCGCCATTATTAACAGCATCTTCAATTTCTGAAAGGTATGCAAAACGCGAAAAAGGTGCTGTTGGCAAGTTATTATCAACATAAAACAATTTTTGTTTTGCTTTATTCTGTATTCTGCGTAATGTTTTTGAGGATGGATATACTTTTACATCCTCCTTTTCAAGAGCTTCTAACGCATCAACATTAACGTTTTCAATTTCAATAGTTAAAACATCAACTTGTTTCCCGAAATTATAAACAGCATCATAATCCATTAAATCACCCAAGTGAAATTCATCACAAGCAATTTTGCAAGGGGCATCATCAGTAGCTTCCAAAACACAGGTATAAACATCAAATTTTCTGGTATTGTAAAGGAGCATTTTTCCAAGTTGTCCACCACCTAAAATACCGAGTTTGAAATTTGAAGAAAAGTAATTCATTTAAATATTTTATCTGAAACAAGATATTGATACGCAAAAATACACTTAAATCTTAAATTACTCCCGAATTCATAAATCAAAAAATCGTTATTCGGTAATCTATTGATTATCTTTGCGACCTTAAAAATTAACTACTGTGATAAAGCTTCACGATAAATATTTCAAACCGTTTATTTCTGCTAAAGCCATTGACGATGCATTAACTAAAATGGTAAATGAGATTGCCAACGATGTTGGTGATGAAATTCCCGTATTTGTAGGTATTTTAAATGGCTCGTTTATGGTGGTGAGCGATTTTGTAAAAAAATATCCAAAACCTTGTGAGGTCACGTTCATTAAGTTAGCTTCTTATGAAGGTGTGAAATCTTCAGAAGACATTCAACGTTTAATTGGATTAACACAGGATTTAACAGGACGTACCGTAATTATCTTAGAGGATATTATAGACACCGGGAATACGTTACATGAGGTACACCGGATTTTTAAAAATGAAAATGTAAAAACCCTAAAAATAGCAACACTTTTTTACAAACCTGAAGCTTATAAAAAAGACTTTAAATTACACTACGTTGGAATTGAAATTCCTAATAAATTTATTGTAGGCTATGGCTTAGACTATGATGGATTAGGGCGCGACATTCCAGAAGTATATCAAATAAAAGAAACGCAACACATGACAAACTTAGTGCTATTTGGCCCTCCAGGAGCAGGAAAAGGAACGCAAGCAAATTTCTTAAAGGAAAAATATAATTTAGTACACATTTCCACAGGCGATGTTTTTAGATATAATATTAAAAACGAAACCGCTTTGGGTATGTTGGCAAAATCTTATATGGATAAAGGCGAGTTGGTTCCAGACCAAGTAACTATTGATATGCTAAATGCTGAGGTTGAAAAAAATGCAGATGCCCAAGGGTTTATTTTTGATGGATTTCCGCGCACCAATGCACAGGCAGATGCTTTAGATGAATTGATGGACAGCAAAGATTCACAAATAAATGCGATGATTGCTTTAGAAGTTGATGATGAAGTTTTAGTAAAACGTTTGCTTGAAAGAGGAAAAACAAGTGGTAGAGCAGATGATGCGGATGAATCCATTATTAGAAACCGCATTAAAGAATACTACAGTAAAACGGCTATTCTGAAAGATTACTACTCGGCCCAAGATAAGTATTTTGGTGTTGATGGCTTAGGCAGTATTGAAGATATTACGGTGCGGTTAAGTACAGTAATTGATTCGCTATAAGATGTTGTAATTCCTAAATATTCACTAAGCGTAGTCGAAGTGGAAAATTAGAAACATATTATCCAATATTAGTTTCAATTTAAAAGATTTTCGCCTTGGCGAAAAATGATGAAGATTAACAGTTATGAGTGAGCAACTCTTAACTCTTAACTTTTAACTCTTAACTTTATTTATGACTGAGGGAAATTTTGTTGACTACGTAAAAATGTTTGTGTCTTCCGGTAACGGTGGTAAAGGTTCTGTGCATTTACATCGCGAAAAATACATTACAAAAGGTGGTCCCGATGGAGGAGACGGCGGACGTGGAGGTCATGTTATTCTTCGAGGTAATCCTAATCTTTGGACACTCTTCCATTTAAAATTTAAAAAACATGCACGTGCAGGTCACGGTGGTCATGGTAGTAAAAGTAGAAGTACAGGTGCCGATGGCGAAGATATTTATGTAGATGTCCCTTTAGGAACTGTTGTAAGGGACAGCGAAACCAATGATATTCTTTTTGAAATCACCACCGAAGGTGAAGAAAAAATTGTTGCCGAAGGCGGAAAAGGGGGGTTAGGAAATTGGCATTTTAAAACGTCAACAAACCAAACCCCACGTTATGCCCAACCCGGTTTACCGTTAGAAGAAAAATATATCACTTTAGAGTTGAAATTACTCGCTGATGTTGGTTTGGTGGGATTTCCAAATGCAGGAAAATCAACTTTGCTTTCTGTTATTACATCCGCAAAACCTAAAATAGCCGACTACGAGTTTACAACCTTAAAACCCAATTTAGGAATTGTTGAGTATCGCAATTTTCAGACTTTTGTTATGGCTGATATTCCTGGAATCATTGAAGGAGCAGCAGAAGGAAAAGGCTTGGGGTATTATTTCTTACGCCATATAGAACGTAATTCTATTTTATTATTTTTAATTCCAGCGGATGCTGATGATATTAAAAAACAATACGATATTTTGCTGGATGAGTTGCGTCGTTATAATCCAGAAATGCTTGATAAAGAGCGTTTAATAGCCATATCAAAATGCGATTTGCTTGATGAGGAGTTAAAAGCAGAACTTAAAATTGAGTTAGATAACGAACTTCCTATACCTTATTTATTCATTTCTTCCGTTGCGCAACAAGGGATTACGGAACTTAAAGATAGTTTGTGGAAAATGTTGAATGATTAGATGGGTTAAATCTTAGATAAATTAAATTTTTTTCGTTTTTTTACAATGAACTGATTTAAACTTTTTTGATCGGAGCAAAAAATAGAGGTTTTTTGCTCAATTAAAGGCTTTTTTGAACTGCATAGCATCGTTACGGAGTTATAAAAAGACAAAAAGTGAGTGAAAAATATCATTTTGCAGCCGATTGGAAAAAGGTTAAACCAGTTCAATACAATTATAGTTTCCTATGAAACAGTATATTAAAAGTATTG
>CAXBID010000056.1:0-17710 GCA_963975495.1 uncultured Flavobacteriaceae bacterium
TTTAGATTCTAAAAAACCACCTTTAAATGAAGACGGAAATATAGATTATTCCCAGGATTTTTTTGGCAAGGAATCAAACTTAACAGTTTCAGGGCAACTAGAAGCTGAAACTTATGCCATGTCTTTGGGTAAAGTATATACTTTTGGCCCAACATTTAGAGCTGAAAACTCAAATACATCGCGCCATTTAGCCGAGTTTTGGATGATTGAACCTGAAGTGGCTTTTATGGATTTAGCTGGTAATATGGATTTGGCTGAAGATTTTTTGAAGTTTGTAATTTCATATATTTTAAAAAATAATAAAGAAGATTTAGAGTTTCTGGATAAACGCTTGCAGGATGAGGAAAAAACAAAACCTCAAGCAGAACGAAGTGACATGACATTAATTGAAAAATTAAACTTTGTTACCGAAAACAACTTTAAACGTGTTAGTTATACCGAAGCTATTGATATTTTACGAAATTGCAAACCCAACAAGAAAAAGAAGTTTAAATACTTAATTGATGAATGGGGAACCGATTTACAAAGTGAGCACGAACGCTTTTTAGTCGAAAAACATTTTAAATGCCCTGTTATTTTATTTGATTATCCAGCAAATATTAAAGCGTTTTATATGCGCTTAAACGAAGACGGTAAAACGGTAAGAGCCATGGATATCCTTTTTCCTGGTATAGGTGAAATAGTTGGTGGTGCACAACGTGAAGAGCGTTTAGATGTTTTAAAAGAAAAAATGGCAGCTATAGATATTCCTGAAAAAGATCTTTGGTGGTATTTGGATTTGCGTAAATATGGCACCGCAGTACATTCTGGTTTTGGACTTGGTTTTGAGCGTTTGGTTATGTTTGCCACTGGCATGGGCAACATTAGGGACGTTATACCTTACCCAAGAACACCACAAAATGCAGCGTTTTAAATAATTTTAGACCTCACAGTCCCGACGCTTCGGGACTGTGAGGTCTTCATGCCTTTTAAGGCCTATTAGGTTTTAAAAATAGTTTTATACTTTTACAGTAATCAAATCAAAATATGCTTAAGCAACATTTACAATTTAAATTATCGCAAAAGCTATCACCGCAACAAATTCAATTAATGAAATTGATACAGTTGCCTACCCAAGCTTTTGAACAGCGTTTAAAACAGGAGCTGGAAGAAAACCCCGCACTTGAAGGTGGTAAAGAAGAAAATGATAGCGATTACGATTCTGATTTAGACAATACCGATGATTTAAACGACAATGATTCTATAAATGCTGATGATATTAATGTTGATGAATATTTAAGCGATGACGAAATTCCCGATTATCGTACACGTGCTAATAACTACAGTAGCGATGATGAAGAAAAAACAATGCCTTATGCTGCGGGCACTTCATTTACACAACATTTAGTCAATCAATTAAATACGTATAGATTATCTGACGAGGAATATAGTATTGCTGAATTTTTAGTTGGAAGCGTTGATGAAAGTGGTTACATCCGTCGTGAATTAAGTGATATTATGGACGATTTAGCATTCACCCAAAATGTTTACACTACAGAAGAAAATATTCATAACGTTTTAAAAATTGTACATCAATTGGATCCTGCGGGTGTTGGCGCCAGAAACTTACAGGAATGTTTAAGCATTCAATTACACCGTAAAGAAAAAACACCAGACACAGAATTAGCCATTAATATTATTGACAATGCCTTTGAGCAATTTACTAAAAAGCATTACAAAAAATTACTTCAGAAATTTGATGTTTCTGAGATTCAATTGAAAGATGCCATTTCAGAAATTGAACATCTGAATCCAAAACCAGGTGGTTCATACGCAGGAAACAATAGAATAGTAGAGCACGTAGTTCCTGATTTTGCCATTAAAATTGTTGATGGCGAATTGGAATTGACACTTAATGGTAGAAATGCCCCAGAGCTTCACGTATCTAGGGAATACAACAATATGCTAAATGGCTACAAGGAAGCAAAGGATAAATCCAAATCGCAAAAAGATGCCGTTGTTTTCATAAAACAAAAATTAGATGCTGCTAAATGGTTTATAGAAGCCATTAAACAACGCCAGCAAACATTATTTGTAACCATGAGTTCTATTATGAATTACCAAAGAGACTATTTTTTAACCGGTGATGAGCGTAACTTAAAACCCATGATCTTAAAGGATATTGCTGATGAAATCTCCATGGATGTTTCAACAGTATCTCGAGTTGCAAATAGTAAATATGTGGATACCCCTTACGGAACAAAATTGATTAAGGAATTCTTTTCAGAATCCATGAAAAATGATCAAGGTGAAGATGTTTCAACAAGGGAAATAAAGAAAATTCTTGAAACTGTAATTGAAGAAGAAAACAAGAAAAAACCTTTAACTGATGAAAAGCTCGCTAAAATTTTAAAGGAAAAAGGCTATCCCATTGCAAGACGTACTGTTGCGAAATATAGAGAACAACTTGATATTCCTGTGGCAAGATTACGCAAAAAAATATGATGGATCGTTTTTTAAAAAGTATATCATACATTTTTCATCCTTTACTAATGCCTGTTTTTGGGGTTCTATTCTATTTTGAGGTGTCTTCAAGATTTATTCCACCAGAAATAAAACAAGCAAAATTAATTTCTTTAATAATTCTTACTGTTGCATTACCAATCCTTCTTTATTTTTTATTAAAAACCTTAGGGAAAGTAAAATCAATTCATTTAAAAAACACTAATGAACGTATATTGCCGCTTGTACTGAATTGCATTGTAATTCTTCTTGTTATACAACGTATTTTAACACCTACCCAAATTATAGAGCTCTATTATTTTTTTGTCGGCATTTTGTTTTCCACAATGGTATGTTTAATATTAGTAATAGCAAGATTTAAAGCTAGTATTCATATGATGGCTGTCTCTGGTGTGTTTATGTTTTTTGTAGCTCTAAGCATTCATTTTAGCATTAACATAAATGGTTTTTTAGCCTTAATTGTTATTATTATTGGGGCTATAGCGACCTCCAGATTACACCTAAAAGCACATACCTATGGAGAATTAATTATGGGCATTTTTATAGGGGCTATTCCACAACTTATATTGGTAAGGTATTGGTTATAGTAGATTCCCACCTTTATGGGAATGATAAATAGCTATAATATATAAAATATTAAACCAAGCTTAAAGACATTTATATCCAAATTGTTTCCATTAAGTTCAGCATCATCAGAAAAAATGGGATTTAAACCATAATATAAATGTATGTTCCATGTATTATACCCCGCACTTAAAGTCAATCCGTATTGAAAACTATTAAACGAATCTATATCCGTAAACCTCAAGGTCCCTAGATCTCCTTTATATTTAGTGGTATGGGTTAGCATATAACCTATTTTGAAACCGGTATAAATACGCCAAAAATTATAACTTTCAGGTGTTGAGGTTCGCCATCTAAACTCAAAAGGCAGTTCTATAAAATGACTGGAGAATTTATTTTTTGAATAGGTACTTCCTCCTTCTAGAATGTTATAGGTTATAGCTCCAAGGTCATCTTTATTAATAAGTAGATTTTGATTGAAGGAATTAGCAGAATATCCTAGTCCTAAACCAATTGCTATATTTCTTCTTTTATTAATTGGTATATCCCTGATGAAACCTAAATGGAAACCTAATGAAAATCCCGTTTGAGACATATCATTAGGAAGGTTTTCAAGTAGGTTATAAGTAACCCCAACATAAAACTGATCTTCCCTATAAAGGGAATCAATATCTTTATTCAAAGTTTCTTGCCCACTGGCTCCCAATACAAAAAAGAGAGCGGATATGAAAAATAATTTTTTTTTCATTATTCTAATTTATTCTATAACGAAAATAACAATTTACAATTTGATTTAAAGCCAAAAAAAGGGCATTCTTGTAAAGAATGCCCTTTTACTTTTAACAAATTAAGATTGCTTATTTCATATTAGTCAATGCATCTCCACTACCAGTAGTGTAATTAATTTTCAATGCATTGGTTTTTCTAAGTTCTTGTTTAACATCTCCAACAATTCCCATATTAGCATCTTTGTCTACTTTAAGGGACACTGTTAATTTAGGAACTAGCTCTTCTCTTAGAGCTGCTCTTTCAGTCGCTATAAATGCCTGCACGTCTGTTACATCAGCAAAATTATCATTTAACTGTATTCTAGCCTCTGTTCCAAATTGTTTGTAATTTGCACTTGGTTTTCCAATGTATATGTAGGCTATTGGATATTTTTTTTCTAGCTTTTCTATTTGATTGGCTACGGGCAAAGAATTTTGTATTTTTAGTGTATCCTCTCTCATTACGGTGGCCACCATAAAAAAGAATAATAACATAAACACAATATCCGGTAAAGACGCCGTATTAATTGGAGCCAAACCGCCTTCTTTTTTCTTTTTAAATTTAGACATAATTTATCTCTATTTGTTTTTTCTAAATTAACTTACTGCTGTACTTCAGATAATTTTTCTGGCACTTCAATCTTAATTTGATCGATAACCGCTTTAAGCTTGTCTTTATTACCATTCCACCTTACGTCTTTGTAATTTTCCTCCATTTCAATAAAGTTCATATTTGGAAATCCTTTTTGAGCTCCAATTTCTAAAGCTCTTCTGTTTCTCAACTGGTTATAAGCTGCAACTAACTCGTTTTGCACGGATATATAGGTTGCGTATGAGGTTTCTCTATCATTAGCTAATGATATAATAGCCTTATCTGGATTATCGGAAGACGAAGGGTCTTTTTTCCCTTTACAGTAGCTGCATGATCCATCTCCGCCATTGTCTAAAAATTCAACTGCTGCTTTTCGTAAATTTTTAAGTTCCATAACCTCATCTTCAACAAGCAATTGGTCATTTTTATTAATCAAAACAGTAAAAATATTCTTCTGTTTGATAATAACATCTTCTTCAGATTCCTCAATTGGAGGAAGTTTACGCGTGATACCAGAATCTTTTTCTATGGTAGTGGTTACCAAAAAAAAGATTAATAGTAAGAAGGCAATGTCGGCCATTGAGCCTGCATTAACTTCTGGTGCTGCTCGTTTTGCCATATTATTTTATCATTTTTTTAAGTCCGAAAAACAACATTGATCCACCTGCTGCTAAAATCAGCAGATAAAACAAATACAATCCTGCTCCTAATAATCGTGAGCCTGTTGCAGACAACACGTCGCCATCTTTGAGCTCCGTTTCCACTCCTTTAGCAAATACAAAATAAGAAATAATTGCTAATAGAGCGAACAATCCAAGACCTTTTAGGGTGCTCTTAAGTTTGTCTGAATCGCTAAATATATTTTTTAAGCTAAAGACAATTACAAATGCTATAGTTAAAAATAAAACTAAATAGGCTATATACATAAATGTATTTACAGCGGTACTAGCTTCTCCTAACTCAATAGCTTCATCGCCTGCCGATATTATCATAGCCAGAAATACTATTGAAAGTATTCCTACTAATCCTAATATTATGGTTAATACTTTTTTCATAATAGTTTACAATTTTAATTATTACTTCTTTTGTCTAATTAGCAAATCCATTAACGTAATAGAAGCATCTTCCATATCGTTAACAATGCTATCAATTTTAGCTATAATATAATTGTAAAAAATTTGAAGTATAATTGCTACCACTAAACCAAATACTGTAGTTAAAAGTGCTACTTTAATACCACCTGCTACTAATGACGGGTTCATATCTCCAGCTGCTTCAATTTTATCAAAGGCTTGAATCATACCAATTACCGTACCCATGAAACCAAGCATTGGTGCTAGTGCAATAAACAATGAAATCCAAGATACATTTTTCTCTAGTTGTCCCATTTGAACACCACCATAAGCTACAACAGCTTTTTCAGCAGCTTCTATGCCTTCATCTGTTCTATCTAAACCTTGATAGAATATAGAAGCGATAGGCCCTTTTGTGTTTCTGCAAACCTCTTTTGCAGCTTCAACGCCTCCAGAAGACAAAGCATCTTCAACGTCTTGAGTTAATTTTTTTGTGTTTGTAGTAGAAAGGTTTAAAAAGATAATTCTCTCAATAGCAATTGCTAAACCTAGAATTAAACATAATAGCACGATTCCCATAAACCCTGGGCCTCCTTCAATAAAACGTTTCTTTAATTCTTGATGAAATCCAACAGATTCTTCAGCAACTTCTTCCGCTGCTTCTTCTTGAGTTGTCGTTGTAACTGTTGTTACTGCCGTACTTGTGTTTGCAATGGTTGTTGCATTAACAGTTCCGAATGCCATTGTACTTGCAATAGCTAGGATAGAAAATAATCTTTTCATGTTCTCGATCTTAATTTTATTAGTTAAAGTGTTAAAGATATAAAAAAAAAGTAATTAAAAAATAAAAATTACAGCAGAGAGGAAGGGATTCGAACCCTCGATACCCTTTTGAGGTATACACGCTTTCCAAGCGTGCGCCTTCGACCACTCGGCCACCTCTCTGTATATTAATTTTAAATACGGGGTTCAAATAACAAAAAATTCTTTGAATGCTAAAACTTTAGCCGTTAAATTTTAAGACATTTCTCCTCTAAAGGGTGTTTCAAATACGGTTTTAAATAATTTAGATGAGACTTTTTGGCCCAACATAAACATGAGTTTGGTAATAGCTGCCTCCGTTGTAATATCCTTTCCGGAAATAACACCAATCGCTTTAAGCTGATTACTAGTCTCATAGTGACCCATCATGACGCTTCCGCCAGAACACTGTGTAACATTTATAATATGTACCCCTTTTAAAATAGCTTCATTTAATATATTGATGAACCATGTTTCGGTTGTGCAATTTCCTGAACCGTAAGTTTCAATAATTACAGCTTTTAGGTTAGGTGAGTTGATAATACCCTTAATGACAGCTTCTGAAATACCCGGAAATAGTTTTATTAACGCCATATTGTTGTCAAGATTTTTATGAACTTTTAAGGTTTTATTTATATTATGTTTTAATAAATGCTCCTCATTAATTTTTAAATGAACACCAGATTCTGCTAAATCTGGATAATTAAATGAGGCAAAAGCTTGAAAATGTTCCGCATTAATTTTTGTTGTTCTATTGGCCCTGTACAATTTATATTCAAAATATAAACAGACCTCTTTAATCATGGGTTGGTCTTCATTTTTTAGAGATGCGACCTGTATTGATGTAATTAAGTTCTCTTTAGCATCGGTACGCAAATCGCCTATTGGCAATTGAGCTCCGGTAAAAATAACTGGTTTTGCTAAATTTTCTAACATAAAACTTAACGCCGAAGCTGTATAACTCATGGTATCACTGCCATGTAATACTACAAAACCATCAAACTTCTCATAATTAATTTCAATCAATTCAGCTATTTGTACCCAATACCCAGGTTTCATATTACTAGAATCAATAGGCTCATCAAAAGAAACGGTATCAATATCACAATCCAACAATTGCAGCTCTGGTATTTTTTCCAAAAGTGTTTTAAAATCAAATGTACCTAGTGTACCTGTTTCAAAATCTTTAATCATACCTATTGTGCCACCCGTATAAATAAGTAATATGTTTGCTTTTGATTTATTCATTGTTTTTAGAGTCTGTTTAAGATTTCGTCAATTATTTTTTTATGCCCCTTTTTGCGCATTATTTCGTTAAAATTTTGAACCGTAACTAGGCTATGTTTAAAAATTTTGCCTCATACTGCACCAAAATAGCCTATAATCCCGATAATTCGGGACTAATCACAAATTCTTAAACAGACTCTTAAACTTTAAATACGTTTTTAGAATTTTCAGTGGTAATATTTGCAATATCTTCTTGAGACCTATTATATAGGAGTGACAACTTTTCCAATACCTTTAATATATATACACTTTCATTTCGTTTACCTCTATAGGGTACGGGTGCTAAATATGGCGAATCGGTTTCTAAAACAATATGCTTTAAATCAATTTGATTCAGAAACTGATCAATTTTTCCGTTTTTAAAAGTTGCAACACCACCAATTCCTAATTTCATGTTATAAGAAATAGCTTGATGTGCTTGGTCTAAAGTTCCAGCAAAACAATGAAATATGCCGAATAAATCATCGCCTTTTTCACTTTCTAAAACCTCAAAAATTTCATCAAAAGCTTCCCTGCAATGTATAACAATTGGTAATTTATAGTGTTTTGCTAATTGTATTTGGTGTTTGAATACTTTTTTCTGAATATCTAGAGTCGATTTATCCCAATATAAATCGATGCCTATTTCACCTACTGCATAAAATTTTCGCTTTGCGAGCATATCTTCCACATGTTTCAATTCATTCTTATAATCTTCTTTTACATGTGTTGGGTGCAAACCCATCATTAAAAAAACGTTTTTTGGAAAATTGTTTTCAAGTTGAAGCATGGATTTGGTATAGGTTGAATCGATAGCAGGAACAAAAAACCTTGTAACACCATGTTCTATGGCTCGATTAATGATCTCATTCCTATCTTCATCAAATGCTTCACTATATAAATGGGTGTGTGTATCTGTTATAATCAATATATTCGTTTTTAATTTTTGAACCAATCCTAATTTCTGTAAAAATAATTGTTTTTACATGATTATATTTGTTTAAAACTAATTTATGAGTACGCTTCAAGAATTTCTTATTGAAAACGGATATGCCAAGATAAAACTACACCTTACCAAAACAAATCATTTCGAAATAAAAGCCACTATAAATGGATGTAAAGGCTTGTTTATTTTAGACACTGGCGCATCAAATTCCTGTGTTGGTTTTGAGGGCATTGAAACCTTTAAATTAAATGCTGAAAACTCCGAAATTAAAGCAGCTGGAGCTGGAGCAATAGACATGGTAACAAAAACATCTGAAAAAAATAAAGTAAAAATTGGAAAATGGAAGAATAACAAAGTGGTATTGGTTTTATTCAACCTAACACATGTAAATACAGCATTAACAAATCATAATTCTAAACCTGTTGATGGTATAATTGGTGCCGATATTTTAAAAAAAGGTAAAGCCGTTATAGATTATGAAAAGAAATATTTATATTTAAAATTATAATATTAATAGCATTTTATTTTAATCCCCTAAGATTAATGAGCACCTCTATTGTAATTGCTGATGACCATCCGCTAATGTTGCGTGGTTTAACAGATTTTTTAAAGTCCAAGAATTTTAATGTCATTGGAAGTGCTTCAGACGGGAATAGCGCATACAATCTTATAGTTAAGTTAAAACCAGAGATTGCTATTTTAGATATTAGAATGCCGCACAAAACCGGTTTGGAAATTGCCGAGGCTTGCAAAAAAAATGATTTGTCAACCAAAATCATCCTGATTACTTTCGATAAAGAAGAGGAACTGTATGACCAAGCTAAGTCATTTGGGGTGTACGGATACATTTTAAAGGAATTTGCTGTTGAAGAAATTGAAACTTGCATACAGCATGTTATCAATAACAAACCTTACTTTAGTGAAGAAATAGTATCTTATTTAAACCACAATAATCTTAACGATAAACCAAAGTATCTAGAGCTATTAACTAAATCTGAATTGAAAATAGTTAAACTTATTTCTGAAAATAAAACGAGCCAGGATATAGCCGATGAATTAACAATTTCGATAAAAACAGTTCATAAACACAGAAGTAATATTGTTTCAAAATTAGGTTTAGATAATAAACCAACATCGCTTTCCATTTGGGCAAACATTAATAAATCCCATTTATAAAAATACGTAGAAGTGCGTATTTTTTATTACGTTAATATGCTATACATTTACAGTGCTATTAATTAATTCTTAGGGAGAATTAAAGAAAACCCTGAATTGTAATGATTCAGGGTTTTCGCTTTTTAACCTTCGTGTAAAACAAAAAATACGTAGAAGTGCGTATTTTTTTTATCAATAATTCGATGTAATTTTACAATGCTATTAATCTTGGGGGAGAAAACAATTATATAAAAACTCTGTGCTACACAAATAGTGCAGAGTTTTAATTTAAATCCCGAACTACTTAAAAACACCTACAATGGAAAAAAACAATAGTATCCTGGAAAAGTATTTTGCAATAGGACTAGTTTTATTAGTTATTGTTATAATATCAATCAATGTAATTGTCAACATTTTATAATTGTTAGTTAGAAAAAAAGGAGCTACCAATTTTTGGTAGCTCCTTTTTAATTTAAATCACTTTTTATTTTTTTAAAGCTCTAAAGCTTTTTTAACATCATTATCCATCAATAATTCTACAGGATTTTCTAAAGCTTCTTTTACAGCAACTAAAAACCCTACGCTTTCTTTACCATCAATAATTCTATGGTCATAAGATAAAGCCACGTACATTATAGGTCTAATTTCAACGTTACCATCAATAGCCACAGGACGTTCCACAATATTATGCATGCCTAATATCCCACTTTGTGGCGGGTTAATTATTGGTGTTGATAACATACTGCCAAATACACCTCCGTTAGAAATAGTAAATGTCCCTCCTGTCATCAACGGTTATCTGTCCATCACGTGCCCGAATTGCTAAACGCTTCACCTCAGATTCAACACCTCTAAAACTTAAATTTTCTACGTTACGCATAACAGGAACCATTAAACCCTTAGGCCCTGAAACCGCTATACTTATATCATAAAAATTATAAGTAATCATTTCTTTTCCATCAATCATAGAGTTGACTGCTGGATACATTTTTAAAGCTCTAACAATGGCTAAAGTAAAGAAACTCATAAACCCTAAACCAACGCCATGTTTCGTTTTAAAGGTTTCCTTGTATTCTGAGCGCAATGCAAAAATAGCAGACATATCAACCTCATTAAAGGTTGTTAACATGGCTGTAGTATTTTTGGCCTCAACTAAACGTTCTGCTACTTTACGACGCAACATAGACATTTTACTTCTTGAAGAACTTCTGCTACCACCAGTTGGTGAGCCCATGGATGGTGTAGCATTTACGGCATCATCCTTAGTGACTCTACCATCTTTTCCTGTTCCTGAAATAGAACCAGCATCCATCCCTTTTTCAGCTAAAATCTTTTTTGCGGCAGGACTTGCTGTACCTGTAGCATACGTTTTGGCCTCCCCTGACCCCTCCGAAGGAGGAGAACTTGGACTATTTTCTTTTTTAGATTCGTCTTTTTTAACTGGTGAACTGCTTACTGAAGACTGCTCACTACCTTCAGGTTTTTCAGCACTTGTATCAATTAAACATACCACTGCACCAACTTCCACAGCATCACCTTCTTCAGCTTTAAGCGTAATTATTCCACTAGCCTCTGCAGGTAGTTCTAGTGTTGCTTTATCACTATCTACCTCAGCAATTGCTTGATCCTTCTCAACATAATCGCCATCTTCAACTAACCATGTTGCTATTTCTACTTCAGTAATAGACTCCCCTGGAGAAGGTACTTTCATTTCTAAAATCATTCTTTATAATTTTAATTGTATTCTAAAATTTAATATAACTTACTTTTTAATATCGCTAAAAACAGCATCAATAACTCGTTTTTGTCTTCTTTTGTCTCTTGTGCTAGAACCTGGTGCAGGAACTGAACTATATCCCCTTGCATATACCTGTAACTGAACCAATTTCATGCGCTGCAACATATAACTCCAAGCACCCATATTTTCTGGTTCTTCTTGTGCCCAAGCGTATTCTTCAACATTTGGATAGCGGTTAATTACCGCTTCAATCTTCTCTAAATGTAATGGAAACAACTGTTCTATTCTTACTAAAGCAACATCTTCTTTATTTAATTCTTCTCTTTCTGCTAATAAATCGTAATAGAATTTACCTGTACAGAACACCAGTTTCTTTACTTTTTTTGGCTCAATGGAATCATCAATTATTTCTTCAAACTTACCTGTTGCTAAATCATTTAAAGATGACACCGCTTTTGGATGACGCAATAAACTTTTTGGTGTAAAAACAATTAAAGGCTTTCTGAAATTACGTTTCATTTGACGACGTAACAAATGAAAGAAATTTCCAGGTGTTGTACAGTCAGCAACAATCATATTATCATTGCCACATAACTGTAAATAACGCTCCATTCGCGCCGATGAATGCTCCGACCCTTGCCCTTCATAACCATGAGGAAGTAAGACTACAATCCCATTTTGAGATTTCCATTTATCCTCTGCTGCCGCTAAATATTGATCGAAAATAATTTGAGCTCCATTACTAAAATCGCCAAACTGTGCTTCCCATATCGTTAATGTATTAGGGTTTGCCATGGCATACCCATAATCGAAACCTAAAACACCGTACTCTGATAAAAATGAATTGTAAATATCCATTTTACCTTTGTTGTACGGGTTGGTATTTAATAGGTTTATACGTTCTTCTGAAATTTCATCACGAAGAATGGCGTGACGATGACTAAAAGTTCCGCGCTCAACATCTTGACCAGAAATACGAACATTAAAACCTTCTTCCATTAAACTACCATAAGCTAATGTTTCGGCCATTCCCCAATCTAGAGTATCGGATTCAAAAACCATTTTAGCACGACCGTCTAATATACGTTCTGCTTTACGCAAAAATTTCACGCCTTCTGGAACCGTCGACACTATTTTAGAAATATTCTCCAATTTATTCTTAGGATAATTTGTATCAACCGTTTTCAACATAGAATCTAAACCTTGGCGCTCAAAATCTGTCCAGCGTTCTTGCATAAACTCTCTAACTATAGAATTATCTACTTCTTTAGATTTAGCGTATTCTTTTTCAAGCGTGTCTTTAAAATCAGAAACTATTTTATCTATATAAGCTTGATCAATGGTGTTTTCAGCAATTAATTTATCAGCATATATTTTAAACGGATTTGCGTGTTTTGCTATATTTTTATAAAGCTTAGGTTGTGTAAAACGAGGTTCATCACCTTCATTATGCCCGTACTTCCTATAGCCTAACAAATCAATATAAACATCTTTTTTATAGCGCATTCTGTACTCCAAAGCCATTTCTACGGCATGTACTACAGCTTCTGCATCATCAGCATTAACATGCAATACTGGGGACAACGTTACTTTTGCGACATCTGTACAATAGGTACTAGATCGCGCATCCAAATAATTGGTAGTAAATCCAATTTGATTATTTACCACAATATGTATGGTCCCTCCTGTTTTATACCCATTTAATAGGCTCATTTGTGCTACTTCATACGCTACACCTTGACCAGCAATAGCGGCATCTCCATGAACAATAATTGGGATAATTTTAGAATTATCACCATCATAATCATTATCAATTTTTGCTCTTGCAATTCCTTCGGCCACTGGAGCAACAGTTTCTAAATGTGATGGATTTGGAACCAAATTCATCTTAATGCTTTTACCGTTTTGATAGGTTTTATCAAGTGTTAATCCCAAATGATATTTTACATCACCGTCAATATCTTCATCTTCAAAGTCTTTACCATCAAATTCACTAAAAAGCTCTCTTACAGGTTTTCTAAAAATATTAATCAGTGTGCTTAAACGTCCACGATGTGCCATTCCTAAAACACATTCTTCTACGCCATACCGCTCTACCGAATAAAAAAGCACGTTGCTTATTGCAGGAATCAATGATTCGCCACCCTCTAAAGAAAACCGTTTTTGCCCTACGTACTTTGTTTGCAAAAAGTTCTCGAAAGTGACGGCTTGATTTAGTTTTGAAAGAATATATTTTTTAGTCTCTACCGAAAAATTAGGCTGATTATCATTTTTATTAAGTTGTTCTTGCCACCATTTAATAACCTCTGGATTGCGCAAGTACATATACTCTACACCAATTGAGCTGCAATATATGTTTTCTAAATGTATAATGATCTCGCGCAGTGTTTTCACACCAATACCTAAAATTTCACCAGCGTTAAAAACAGTATCTAAATCATTTTCTGACAGGTCAAAATTTTCTAAGGCTAGGGTTGGAGAATAAGTTCTTCTAGCTCGTACGGGATTTGTTTTTGTAAACAAATGCCCACGCATTCTATAACCATCTATTAATCTTATTACACTAAATTCTTTTTGTACCTGTTCTGGAATTTGGGTTGAAACACCTTCAATAACTTCTCCATTCAATCCATAATTCTCGCTACCGAAATCATAGCCTTGAAAAAAGGCTCTCCAACTCGGTTCAACAGCATCCGGGTTTTGTAGATATTGATCGTATAAATCGGCAAAATAAGCCGTGTGTGCTGCGTTTAAAAATGAAAATTTATCCATTGCAATTTTTAATCCCGTAAAGGTTAGTCAAAATATTTCGTAAAAATACAATTTTTACCAAAATTAGATGTTCCTTTCGTTATATTTATAGAACTGGTTTAAACTTTTTTGATTGAAGCGAAAAATAGAGGTTTTTTGCTCAATTGAAGGCTTTTTTGAACTGCATAGCATCGTTACGGAGTTATAAAAAGACAAAAAGTGAGTGAAAAATATCATTTTACAGCCAATTGAAAAAAGTTTAAACCAGTTCATAGGCAGACATTAACCTTTTAACGAATAGGCTATTGTTTTATGTTAAATTTTTATAGATTTCTGATTCTTATGGTCTCAAGAAGTGTCATTAACAAAAAAAGTATTCCTTTATTATTTGTTGCTTTTTTCTGCATTCATTCTATTATTGGTCAGCAAAAAACAAATGATTTTTGGAATCATGTTCGTTTTGGTGGTGGTGTTGGATTAAATTTTGGCGACGGTTTTTTTAGTGCTACCATTGCACCTAGTAGTATTTATGAATTTGATAACACTTTTGCGCTTGGTGTTGGACTAAATGCCACGTTTAATAATCAGAAAAGTGTTTATAAATCTACTATTCTGGGAGGAAGTATTATTGGGCTTTTTAATGTGATAAGAGAAATACAACTTTCGGCTGAATTTGAACAACTTAATGTAGATAGAAACTACAATGTTAATTTAAATATTGAAGACGATAATTATTGGGTGCCAGCCTTATTTATTGGCGCAGGTTACAGAAGCGGCAATATTACTTTTGGCGTTAGATATGATGTTTTATATGATGAAGAGCAAAGTATTTATATAGATCCTTGGATGCCTTTTGTTCGGTTTTATTTTTAGACTTAAAGCGGCAAAAAGGATTTTCCTAATTTAACATCCATTACTAAATCTTCAATTGTTTTATTCTTTAAAATTTTTAAAATCTTATCTCTCGATGGATTTAAAGTATCATGTAACGGGCAAGGTTTGTTTTCATTACAATGTTCTAAACTCAACATGCATGTCCTTAACTTTTCCTCACCATTTATAACAGCTATAATACTTAATATAGAATGGTTTTTATTTTCATCGTTTAAATAAAACCCGCCCTTAGGCCCTCTAACAGACGATATTATGTTTTCCCGCGCCAAATCCTGCAATAATTTCGCAATATACGCCTGCGGAACGTTTATAGGTTTAGCAATGTCCTTAACCATTACCTTATTTTCTTCACTAGAATTTAAAGCTAAAAATAAAACCGCCTTAATAGCATATTTCGATGAGTTTGAAAGCATCGGTAAATATAAAAAAAGTATCACAAGCATAAAAAAGATAATTTTATCTTAAATATGATTTTTATCATATTATATTTTTATTCAAGTGTCTAGTTTTGCTAAATAAACCATTTTAAATATGAAAACAACACTAAAAATTTTAATGCTCCTATTTGTATCACTACTAATTAGTTGTGGTGGTAAAGAAGAAAAAAAGAAAGAAGGCTTTTCTTATGAAAAAAAAGCACCAACAGAAACTAAAGCAACTAATACTGCTGAAAAAATCCCTGCTTCAAAAAAAATAGATTTAGATAATAAAGGTATCGGCCCTATTACCTCGGTCGAGTTATCATCTGAGATAGACCAAGCCATGGTAACTCATGGTGCCGATGTGTATAAAAAAATGTGTACCGCATGCCACAGAGTAGATAAAAAATTTATTGGTCCAGCACCGACGGGTATTTTGGAGCGAAGAACACCTGAATGGGTAATGAATATGATTTTAAATCCTGAGGAAATGACACAAAAAGATTCGCTTGCCAAAGAATTACTTATGGAATTTAACGGCTCGCCTATGGCAAATCAAAATTTATCGGAAGAAGATGCCAGAGCTGTACTGGAATATTTTAGAACATTAAAATAACGATACCCAAAATGAAAACTAAACTAAACATTATATTAACCACCTTCATTTTAGTGATTTTCTTTAGCTGTAAAAACAATAAAGACACTCAAATAGAAGAATTGACCACAACAGATACCGAGCAAACTGACGAAAAACAAGGACAAGCTTTTATTGAAGATGATGGCTCTACTCCAAACGTTTTACAAATAGCCATTGGCTCACCAGACCATACTACGTTAGTCGCTGCGGTTCAAGCTGCCGAATTAGAAAACGCATTGGTAAACGCTGGCCCTTTAATGGTTTTTGCGCCAACCAATGATGCTTTTGCTGCGCTACCCGAAGGTACGGTTGAGAATTTATTAAAGCCTGAAAACAAGGATGCTTTAGCCAATATTTTAAAGTACCATGTTACGCCTGGCAACTACTCGAAAGATTTTATTAAAAGATTCAAAAAATTAGGACAAGCTAATAATGGTTATGTACAAGTTGAAGTAAAGGGTGACGATGTCTATGTAGGAGGTGCCAAAATAATTGCAAGCGTAAAAGCGGGTAATGGTATTGTTCACGTGGTTGATAAAGTCATGTTGCCACCAACAGAATAAAACACTAATTAAATATTAAAAACAATGAAAAATATTTTTAAAATATCAACTGGATTATTAATTATTGCCATAGCTTTTACGAGTTGCAATAATGGAGGTTCATCAAAATCCAATAGCGCATTAAGTTCAAATGCTGCCGAAAAAGTTTATGTTGCTCCTGGTGAGCACGATGAATTTTATGCTTTTATTTCTGGAGGATTTAGCGGTCAATTAGCTGTCTATGGATTGCCTTCAGGACGGTTGTTTAAAGTGATTCCTGTGTTCTCGCAAGATGCCGAAAAAGCGTATGGCTATAATGAAGAAACCAAGCCGATGCTTAACACGTCCTTTGGATTCATACCTTGGGATGATGCACATCACCCAGATATTTCACAAACAAATGGTGTTCTTGATGGGCGTTATGTGTTTATTAATGGAAACAATACGCCTCGTATTGCCAAGATAGATTTGACAACATTTGAAACCACTGAAATCATTGAAATTCCTAATAGTGCCGGCAACCACAGTTCGTCTTATGTAACAGATAATACGGAGTACGTCGTTGCAGGAACACGTTTTGCCGTACCAGTACCTCAAAAAGATATGTCTATAAATGACTATAAAGGTAATTTTAAAGGAACCTTGTCATTTTTAAAAGTAGATCCAGAAGATGGTGGAATGGACTTAAAATTTCAAGTTTTAATGCCTGGTTTCGATTATGATAAAGCACATCCAGGTAGAGGAAAATCTCATGGATGGTTCTTCTTTACAACCTATAATACAGAAGAAGCCAACTCTCTTTTAGAAGTTAATGCATCTCAAAATGACAAAGATTTCATTGCGGCTGTAAATTGGAAAAAAATTGAAGCGTATGTGAATAATGGAGGAGGCACAAAAATGGCAACAAATTATGCACATAATGTTTATAGTGAAGAAACACATTCGGCAACGTCAACAATGAAAAAAGAAGTATTAATGGTTGATCCATCTGAAGTTCCTGGCGCCATATACTTTTTGCCTACACCAAAATCACCTCATGGTTGTGATGTAGATCCAACTGGAG
>CAXBID010000057.1:0-17688 GCA_963975495.1 uncultured Flavobacteriaceae bacterium
TGAAAAAAATTCCTCGATTCAAAGTATCGAGGTTTCAATTGAAGTTGTCATTCTCGCGAAATCAAAGATTCACGAATACAATATTATAATATAAACCAATGAGTAATGCGGGAATCTATTTGGATTGAACTCTTATGCCAAATAATATTATTGTAGCTTATAAATTATGAAAGAAGTTAAAATAGAATCTAAATTATATGTTTTTGAGAAGGCTTTTGAAGCTAGGGAAAATGCTTATGCACCCTATTCAAATTTCTATGTTGGCACTGCACTGCTTTTAGATAATGGGGAAATAATTACGGGTAATAATCAAGAAAACGCATCTTATCCCTCTGGTTTATGTGCCGAACGTACCGCTATTTATTATGCTGGAGCGCAATACCCAAAAGCTAAAGTTTTAAGAATGGCCATTTGTGCAGGTTCAAAAAATAAAGTAAATTCAACTCCTATACCACCCTGTGGTGCTTGCAGACAAGCCATAGCCGAATATGAAATAAAGCAAAACGAACCTATAGAAATTTATTTTACGGGTGAAACCGGTAAGGTTGTAAAATCAGATTCTTTGTCAAATTTATTACCATTGGTTTTTGACAAATCGGTGCTTTAGTTCTCAACAATGTTGAAGGATTTAGGTTTATTTTTCAATATTTTTATACTTTAAATCTATTTCCATTTTTGCAATACCAATCAATGTATTACTTTTGTATTTCGCTTAACTAAAATCTAATATTAGTCGATGCAAAAAATCACTAAAGAGACATACCTAAAGTGGTATGAAGATATGTTGTTTTGGAGGAAGTTTGAAGACAAACTTGCTGCCGTTTACATTCAACAAAAAGTAAGAGGATTTCTTCACTTGTACAACGGTCAAGAAGCTGTTTTAGCTGGTGCTTTACATGCTATGGATTTGACTAAGGATAAAATGATTACAGCATACAGAAATCACGTTCAGCCAATTGGTATGGGTGTAGATCCAAAACGTGTTATGGCTGAATTGTTTGGTAAGGTTACAGGAACGTCTAAAGGTATGGGTGGTTCAATGCATATATTTTCTAAGGAGTTCCGTTTTTATGGAGGTCATGGTATTGTGGGTGGTCAAATTCCTTTAGGAGCAGGTATTGCTTTTGGTGATAAATATCATGGAAGCGATGCGGTAACCTTGTGTTGTTTTGGTGATGGTGCTGCAAGACAAGGCTCTTTGCACGAAACCTTTAATTTAGCAATGCTTTGGAATCTTCCAGTTGTTTTTGTTTGTGAAAATAATGGGTATGCCATGGGAACTTCGGTGTCACGAACTGCTAATCATACAGATATTTGGAAATTAGGTAAAGGTTACGAAATGCCATGTGGGCCAGTTGATGGCATGAATCCTGTAAAAGTGGCAGAGGCTTTTGATGAAGCTATTCAACGCGCACGAAAAGGTGGCGGGCCAACATTTTTAGAGCTGAAAACATATCGTTACAGAGGACATTCAATGTCTGATGCACAGCATTATAGAACAAAGGACGAAGTAAAAGAATACAAGAAAATTGATCCAATTACCCAGGTTAAAGAGGTTATTCTTGAAAAGAAATATGCCACTGAAGATGCTATTAAAGTCATTGATAAACGAGTAAAGGATAAAGTTGCAGAATGTGAAAAATTTGCTGACGAATCTCCATACCCAGAGGTTCAGCAGCTTTACGATATGGTTTACGAACAAGAAGACTACCCATTTATTAAACATAAATTATAAGCTATGGCGATAGTAGTAAATATGCCGCGTTTAAGCGACACTATGGAAGAAGGAACCGTTGCGACTTGGTTAAAAAAAGTTGGCGATAAGGTTGAGGAAGGGGATATTCTTGCTGAAATTGAAACCGATAAAGCTACTATGGAGTTTGAATCCTTTAATGAAGGGACTTTACTTCATATTGGTGTTCAAGAAGGAGAAACCACCAAGGTTGATGAACTTTTAGCTGTTATTGGTGATGAAGGCGAAGATATTTCAGATATATTAAACGGAAGTGCTTCAACAGAAGCAAAAGAAGAAACTCCTAAAGCCAATGATGCTTCGAAAGAAGATGAGAAATCAGAAGAGTCTTCATCAAAAGATGAAAATGCTAATAGCGAAGACGAATCAACGCCTGCTCCTTCGGGGAGGGCTGGGGAGGGGCTTCCTGAAGGCGTTATAGTTGTTACCATGCCACGTTTAAGTGATACGATGGAAGAAGGCACTGTGGCAACTTGGTTAAAAAAAGTAGGCGATAAAGTTGAAGAAGGTGATATTTTGGCAGAGATTGAAACCGATAAGGCTACTATGGAATTTGAATCCTTCCAATCAGGCACTTTATTGGAAATTGGTTTGCAAGAAGGCGAATCGGCAAAAGTAGATGCGTTATTAGCCATTATTGGCCCAGAAGGAACTGATGTTTCTGGAGTAGCAGCAAATTTTTCATCAGGTTCTGCTCCAGCCAAAAAAGAAGCTAAGGAAGAAACTAAAGATGAGGTCTCGAAAGCTGAAACAGCTACCGGTACTAAACCAAGTGCACCAAAGCCAACACCAGTTACAGCAAACGGGCGTGTATTCGTATCGCCATTGGCAAAAAAATTGGCCGAGGAAAAAGGAATTAATTTAAAACAAGTACAAGGTTCAGGTGACCATGGACGCATCGTTAAACGCGATATAGAAAACTATACACCAGCTTCCTCCAGTGCTTCAGTTGGTAAATTTGTGCCAGTTGGTCAAGAAGATTTTGAAGATGTTCCAAATTCGCAAATGCGTAAAGCTATTGCAAAAGCTTTAACAAATTCTAAATTCTCAGCACCACATTATTATTTAGCTGTGGAGTTTGATATGGATAATGCCATAGCGTTCCGTACGCAATTCAATACCGTTCCAGATACTAAAATATCTTATAATGATATCGTGGTTAAGGCCTGTGCTTTAGCATTAAAGCAACACCCACAGGTAAATTCACAATGGTTTGCAGATAAAATGCGATTAAATAACCATGTGCATATTGGTGTGGCAGTTGCTGTTCCAGACGGATTGGTAGTGCCAGTTGTCAAGTTTGCCAATGAGCAAAGCTTACAACAAATTGGTGCTGCAGTAAAAGATTTAGCTGGTAAAGCCAGAAACAAAAAATTAACACCAGAAGAAATGCAGGGTAGTACGTTTACAGTTTCTAATTTGGGTATGTTTGGTATAGATTATTTTACGTCTATTATCAACCAACCAAACTCAGCGATTCTTTCTGTTGGAAATATTGTTGAAAAACCAGTAGTTAAAAATGGACAGATAGTTGTTGGAAATACGATGAAGTTAACTTTAGCTTGTGACCATAGAACGGTTGATGGTGCCACAGGATCACTATTTCTTCAAACATTAAAGGGTTATATTGAGAATCCTGTTACTATGTTGGTGTAAATGTCATTCTGAGCGAAGCGAAGAATCTCATCATAAAACTATTAAAACCTACCTAATCGGGTAGGTTTTTGCTTTTGTATGTTTTTGTATTTTTATGCATCTTTAATTTTTCCAATGTCTTTTAAAATAGCTGTAGTTATATTTATGACGCTTGCGTCAATTTTGTCTTTTGGACAAGAGGGTTGTAAGTGCCCGATTGCGATTTCAAAGGATATAGATGAAATTCAAAATAATCAAGATTCGTTAAAGGTTTTTCAAATAATAAATAAATATAGAGCATCAAAATATAAAAGTTGTATTTATGAGGCTTCAGTTTTAGAGTTACAGTTTTATTACTTAAATAAGCGCAAAGAAAAAATTTCTTTATTACTTAATGAACAAGAGCGCATGCTTAGTTTAATGGATTGCGATGATGAATATTATATTGATTTCTACTTAAATAAAACCTGCTATTATAAAGTTAAAGGCGATTTTGAAAAACTATCAGAGTTTGCTTTTAAAGCTTTAAAAGAAGCTGAAAGACTTGGCGATGAAAATAAAGAAGTAGAAGCCATAAAGGAAATTGTTTTTTTATTTACAAGGCTTAATGAAGACGAAAAAATTTGGGATTATGTTAAGCGAGCAGAAAAATTAATTAACAAAAAGGAAAATTCAATTCAATCGGTAAATGATTATAGATGGTTGGGCTATCAATATGAAACCAAATACACAAAAACCGAGCATAAAACACTTATTGATTCTTCACTAATATTCATAAATCGTGCAAAAACGGGAGCACTAAAACATAAAATAAATTATGAGTTAGCTTTGGTTTATAGGGCATTTGAAGCTTGTTCTTATCATAAAGGAAATTTAAATGATGCACTTAAATACATAGATTCTGCTATTTACTACGGAAAAAAAATTAAGGGTGTAAAAAATTTGGGTGGATTATACCTTTCAAAGGCTTGGGATCATCTAGACTTGGGACAGTTGGAAGAGGCAAGTAAATGGATGGATACGTCTTTATTTCATGATAATAAAAATGATATAGCTGGCTATATGATGTTGCAATATGAAGCCTCCCAAATTTATCAAGGCGCTGGAAAATATGATAAGGCTTTAGATAGTTATAAGGTTTATAGTAAGATGAAAGACAGTATAATAAACCTAGAGCGATTAGAGGTTATAAATGAATTGGAAACAAAGTATAAAACAGAAGCAAAAGATGCCCAGATAAAACGCTTGATTATTTTATTGATTGTATCAGCATTAATTATAATATGCATTTTGTTTATTGGTAAATTAGTACAATTAAAACGAATCCGAAAAAAAAATGAAGCTTTAAAAATGGCTTTTGAAAAACAGCTTCAATTGGAAAAAGAGCTTACAGATGTTAGAGATGATATTGCACAGGATTTCCATGATGACTTGGGAAACAAATTGGCTAGAATTTCTTTGCTCTCCAATTTAGTAAATGGTGAGGTTGCAATCAACTCACCTAACATCAAATCTAAAATAAAACAAATTACAGAGGATGCTAATGGGCTTTACAATGGTACTAGGGACTTTGTTTTTTCATTGAAATCCAATAGTGACTATTTAGAGGAAATAGTGACTTATTTATCTGATTTTGGGCAAGATTATTTTAGTAAAACATCAATAAAGTTTCGAATTCAAAAAGATGTTGATACCAACATAAAGCTTCCACATTATTGGAATAGACAGTTAATCTATATCTTTAAGGAAGCCATGACCAATGCCTTAAAACATGCAAAATGCAATACTGTTGATTTACGGGTGAGTTTAAAGAATGATATTATTCAAATGGAATGTCGTGATGATGGTATTGGATTGAGTGAGGAAGATTTAAAATCTTCGAATGGGATTTTTAATATGAAGTGTAGAGCCAAAAAAATTGGTGGTGAATTGAATGTGCTACCAGTTAAAGGTAAAGGGACAGCTGTTAGTTTTACAGGAAACACAGTGCTATAAATAGATATGAGCAAAATATATAAAGTTGTTATAATAGAAGACAATATACCACTTGGTTTGGGGTTTGCCGAAGTGGTTAAGAACACCCCGAATTTTAAAATTGCAAACATATATGATAACTGTGAGGAAGCTATTGAAAATATAACATATGATAATGCCGATATCTTTCTTTTAGATATTGAATTGCCAGGAATAAATGGTGTTGAGGGAGCGAAAGAAATAAAAAGATTACGGCCAAAGTCTAATATTATTATGATAACAGTTTATGAAAATTCAGATATGGTATTTGATGCATTATGTGCAGGAGCAACGGGCTATTTAACAAAAAATCTAGCACCAAACGAACTTATTGACGCCCTTAACGAAACTGCAGCAGGTGGCGCGCCTATGAGTATTAAAATCGCAAAAATGGTAGTAAGCTCATTTCAAAAAACACCGAGCAAAATAGAATTATCTCCAAGAGAAAAGGACGTTCTATCACTGTTATCAGAAGGAAATAGTTATGATTCTATTGCCGAAAAACTCTTCATTAGTAAGAATACAATCAAATTTCATTTAAAGAATATCTACATCAAGCTTCAGGTGAATTCCAATATTGAAGCGGTTCAAAAAGCCAATAAAGAAAATCTTCTTTAATATTTTTCAGATAGATTTCAATTCTACCCCATTGGGTAGTACAGCCTTTAGTTCTCACAACTACTTTTACCCAGAACTTTAAAACCTATTTATGATGAAAAAATTTTTACTATTTACATTTTTGATTATTACATTTTTATCTCAAGCCCAAGTTAGTTTGGTAAAGGATATTAATCCAAGTACTGATGCAATGCCTACCTACCCATTAAATCGAATAGAATATAATGGTAAATTACTTTTTGCCGCTAATGATGGAAGTAGCGGTATGGAATTATGGGAATCTGACGGCACAAATGCTGGGACACAAATTTTACATACGACAAATACCGTAGCTGCATCAGGAAATCCAAGAGCTTTTTTTGAATTTAATGGATTGATTTACTTCAGTTCAATAGGAACTAACATTGGTGATGAACTATACTCTACAGATGGTACCTCGTCTGGAATAATTAGTTATCCTGAAATTGCTATATCTTCAGATTCAAGTCCAAGGAATTTTGTTGAATATAACAATAATTTAGTATTTACATCTCTAGTCCAAGATAACAACCTTAATGGTTTTGGGCGAGAATTATTAGGTTTTAACGGTACGCCGTGGACAGGTAATGCCGGTGTGCCTATTATGATTAAAGATGTTCATACTGGTGGAAGTTCAAACCCAGACAATTACACAGAGTTGAATGGGGCTTTGTATTTTGCTGCTACAGCTACAGGGACTGCTAGGGAAATCTGGGTTACTGATGGAACTAATACAGGAACAAATATATTACTTGATATAAATAACGGTTTATCAGGATCCGATCCTAATGATTTTACACTTTTTAATCTATAGAATTCCTCGACGCTCTGCGTCGGGGTAAAACGGAAAGTTTGAAAACCTTAGGTTTTCATCAAACTAAAAAATAAGCTTTTTTCCGTTGAATACCCCTATGGCTCTGCCTCGGGGATTCTTTATTAATAAAATTTATTTTTCATCTAATGACGACATAAATGGTAGAGAACTTTGGGTAACCGATGGAACTGTGGCAGGAACTCAGCTTGTTTTTGATTTATATGTTGGAGCAAATGGAAGTTTTCCTGGAAATTTAACTGTTTTTAATAACGCTTTATATTTTGTAGCCAGAACAAGTGCATTAGGCTATGAACTATTTAAAATGAACACAACAGAAAATATTACTAATCTTAAAAATATTGCACCAGGAAATGCTAACAGTATTCCAGAAAATTTATTTGTATCCAATGGGAAGCTTTATTTTTCAGCAGATGATGGTGTTAACGGACGAGAATTATGGTCTTCAACAGGCTTTTCTTCTACCACAAACATGCTCAAAGACATAAATACTTCCGCAGCAACTCCAGATAGTAACCCTTCTGGATTTACAGAATATTTTGGTGAACTCTATTTTGCAGCAAATGATGGCGTTAACGGAAGAGAGTTATGGAAAACCGATGGCACAAACGCTGGAACTGTTTTGGTAGACAATATCAATCCAAGTGGTGATAGTAATCCTTCCGATTTTATTGTTACAAATAACATTTTATTCTTTTCGGCTAACGATGGTGCAACAGGAATTGAATTATGGAAATACCAAGATGCGTCCTTATCAACTAAGGATTTAGAATTAGAAAACAGTATCTCATTATTCCCAAACCCAGCAACCAATACTTTTTCAATAGAAACTAAATACCATATTAACAATATATCGGTAGTCGATATACAAGGAAAATCAATCAAATCATTTAAAGAAAACCTAGCTTTTTATGATATTGAAGATTTAATTTCAGGATTATATTTCATAAATATTCAAACTGAAAAAGGAAGCATTACCAAAAAATTAATCAAACAATAAAAAAATAACCCCCAAATCTTAATATTATGAAAACCATTAAAACCATGATGCTATTATCGGCATTGGTATTTGTTTTTGCCTGTAATAGCGATGATAGTCCAAATAACCAAGCACCAGTTCTAGCGGACAGCACCATGAACATGGATGAAAATCCAACATCAGATTTGTTAACCACAATGGTAGCAACCGATGCTGAAGAAGATCAATTAACATATTCCATCGTATCTCAAACACCAACCAATAGTGTTGGTATAAATGCAACCAATGGCGAAGTTTATATCGTTAATGCAAGTGCTTTTGATTATGAACAGAATACCAAAATTACCGTTGTTATTGCCGTTACCGATGGTGTAAACATTACCGAATCAACTTTAGCCATTAACATACAGGATGTAAACGAAAACGGTTAATTATGATTTCAAAATTAAAAAATATCAACTTTGAATTTTATTTTATAATGTTCTACGTTATCATGGTTGTCTTAATTTTTCAAGCCCTAAGTTAGGTTAATAGTTAAGTCCCCAATATAAAACCTGTTTCAATCATTTGTTGAAGCAGGTTTTTTTTATCTTTATTTTTTTAAAAATAAAAGTATGGAAAGATTGTTTTATGTGTTACTGCTTGTGCTTTTATGGAGTTGTAAAAGTGAAGTGAAATCAGAATCTATAACCATTACACCTCACGATGTACAAAGTATAGTGCGTTATTTGGCTTCTGATAGCTTAAAAGGGAGAAATACTGGAACTGTTGGCATTGAAAAATCTGCTAATTATATTGAAAATCAGCTAAAACAGTTAGGTGTCAAACCATATTATGAAACCTATCGAGATAATTTTAAAGTGGATAGCTTGGATGCTTTTAACATTGTTGGAGTTGTTGAAGGTAATGACCCCAAATTAAAAAGCGAGTTCATTGTTTTGGGAGCGCATTACGATCATATTGGTTTTGGTAAAACAGTTGCAGGAGATTATATAGCAAATGGTGCAAATGATAATGCAGCGGGAACAAGTGCAGTATTGGCTTTGGCAAAGTATTTTGGAACCAAACAGAACAACAAGCGAAGTATCATGTTTGCATTGTTTTCAGCAGAAGAGAAAGGGCTTAGAGGTTCTAAGCATTTGTCGAAACGTTTAAAAGAAGAAAATTTTAATCTTTATACCATGCTTAATTTCGAAATGATAGGTGTGTCTTTTAAAGATAGAGATTATCAAGCGTTTTTAACAGGTTTTGATGTGTCTAATATGGCACAAAAGATAAATAGTTACACATCTCTAAATTTAATAGGAAAGTCTGAAATTGCCATAAAGTACAACTTGTTCAAACGTTCTGATAACTACCCTTTTTATAATGAATTTAATGTGCCGTGTCAAACCATTTCTTCATTTGATGTGACTAATTTTGATTTTTACCATCATGTAGATGATGAAATTGATAAACTGGATTTTGAGTTTATGGCTAACCTAATAAACAAAGTGATACCTGCTATAGAGCAAATGGCTAATACGCCTACCAAGGAAATAAAATTAAACTAATGAGTAAAAATATAATCATTACAGGAACAAGTAGAGGGATAGGTTTTGAGCTTGTTCAATTATTTTCAAAACAAGGACATAATGTTTTAGCGCTTTCGCGGAACGATAAGCCTGTTCAAAATCTAAAATTGAATAATGTCACCTGTTTTTCTTTTGATTTAAATGAAAGTAAAGCCTATAAAAAAGTGGAAGACTTCATTAAAAATAATTGGAATCAAGTTGATGTTTTAATAAACAACGCAGGTGCACTTCTACATAAACCATTTTCTGAAACAACTATAGAAGATTTTGAGCATGTTTATAAAACTAATGTTTACGGTGTGTCAGAATTGACTAGAATAGCTCTTCCTTTTATGAAAAAAGAGAGCCATGTTGTCACTATAAGTTCTATGGGCGGCGTACAAGGTAGTATGAAATTTCCAGGGTTAGCAGCCTATAGTTCAAGTAAAGCCGCAGTAATTGCTTTAACTGAATTATTAGCAGAGGAATATAAAGAGTCAGGCATTTCTTTTAACGTATTAGCATTAGGCGCCGTACAAACTGAAATGCTAGAAGAAGCTTTTCCAGGATATCAAGCACCAACCACGGCTTTAGAAATGGCACATTATATTTTTGACTTTTCACTTAATGGGAATAAATATTATAATGGTAAATTGTTGCAGGTTTCTAATTCTACGCCGTAATTTATGAGTAAATACAAATGTATCATTTTTGACTGCGATGGTGTTTTGGTTGACAGTGAGACTTTAGGCAATCAGGTTATGGTAGATTTAGCAAATAAATATGGAGCCAATATTGATTTACACTATGCTATGAAACATTTTAAAGGCAGTTTTATACAAGCATGCATTGAAAAAATTGAAAAATTAGCCACCGAATCATTACCCGATACTTTTGAATCAGAATATCGCCAGAAAAGTTTTGAAGCATTTAAAAAAGATATAAAACCTATTGAAGGTGTTAAAAAAGTGCTTGATAATTTAAAAACACCTTTCTGTGTAGCATCCAGTGGACCAGAACATAAGATTCGATTAAATTTAGAGTTAACAGGTCTATTACCTTATTTTGAAAACAACATTTTCAGTTGTTATACCATTCAAAAATGGAAACCAGAACCTGATGTTTTTTTATGGGCAGCAGAGACTATGGGTTTTAAACCTAATGAATGTCTTGTAGTTGAAGACAGTATATCTGGAGTTAAAGCAGCTAAAAATGGTGGATTTGATGTTTTTGGCTTTACTGCGCATGATTACAATAACGAGTTGCAATATGAAGCTAACACTACTTTTGATAGTATGTATAAGCTTTTGGGTATGTTGTGATTTTTAAGGTTCGTCTAGCTTAGTCGAATACGAAGCGTTTTTTAATGTTTTAAATCCGACGTTATATTTTTTTTCAGATAAAGTCAATAAAATCAACCTAGTCTTTTCAAGAAATCTATATTTTTGCTTTAATGCAAGATAAACTTCAAGACTATATCCCTAAAAACGCCATACCTCAAGTTTTAAACCTTTTAGAACATGACAATTTATTGGTTAAAGTTAAAAAGGAACGCAAAACCCGTCATGGGGACTATATGCGTTTACCTAACGGGAAGCACCAAATAACTATAAACTCAAACTTAAACAAATACCGTTTTTTAATTACGCTTATTCACGAAATCGCCCATTTTGAAGCTTATAAAACCTATGGCAAATTCATAAAACCACACGGCATTGAATGGAAACATACATTTCAGCATTTAATGTTGCCCTTTTTAAGCCCAAAAATTTTCCCAAATAATTTATTACCGCTTTTAGCAAAACATTTTAAAAACCCTAAAGCCAGTAGCGATACCGATGTTAATTTAGCCTTAGCTTTAAAGCAATTTGACGAACCTAATAATAAAACCTTTATTTTTGAAGTACCTTTAGGGAGCGATTTTAAATTATATAATGGTAAGGTTTTTAAAATGGGACAAAAACGTGTTAAGCGTTACGAGTGTATTGAAATAAAAACGGGAAGATTATATTTATTTAACCCAAATGCTGAAGTAGAAATAGTTTAATCAAAAAAACTTGACAATAAAGCACATATAAAATGAATAAGAATTATTACGCCATATTGATGGCAGGAGGAGTAGGTTCCAGGTTTTGGCCAGTAAGTACGCAAGATTTTCCTAAACAATTTCACGATATGCTGGGAACGGGGGATACCTTAATTCAAAAAACCTTTCATCGTTTAACACATTTAATACCTAAAGAGAATATTTATATTTTGACTAATGAGCGTTACAACGATTTGGTATTAGAACAACTTCCCCAGGTAACTCAAAAACAAGTGGTTTTAGAACCGGCAATGCGAAATACCGCACCTTGTATTTTATATGCTTCGTTAAAAATTCAAAAAGAAAACCCTGATGCCGTTATGATAGTTGCACCAAGTGACCACTGGATTGAAGATGAAGCAATATTTTCTGAAAATGTAAAACAAGCTTTTGATTTTTGCTCAAAAAATAATGCGTTAATGACGTTGGGTATTCAGCCCACTTTTCCGAATACGGGATATGGTTATATTGAATTTGATAAAACTTCAGCGGAAGCCATAAAATCGGTAAATCAGTTTAGGGAAAAACCAGATTACGAAACAGCTAAAGAGTTTATAGCCCAAGGTAATTTTTTATGGAATGCAGGTATCTTTATGTGGAGCGTTAAATGCGTAATTGAAGCTTTTCAGAATAATCAACCTGAACTGTATAACCTTTTTGAAACAGGCATATCATTATACAATACTTCAGGAGAAAGTAATTTTATAAAAGAGACTTATCCAAAGGCAGAAAACATTTCAGTTGATTATGCCATTATGGAAAAATCAAGTAATGTGTTTGTAATTGCTGCTGAGTTTGATTGGAACGACCTTGGTACTTGGGGTAGCTTATACGATAAGTTGGAAAAAAATGAAGACGGAAATGCTGTTGTAAATTCTAGGACTTTAGCTGAAGATGCTTCGGGTAATATGATACGCACCAAAAATGATAAAATAGTTGTTATTGATGGGTTGAATGATTATATAATTGTTGATAAAGATGAAGTTTTGCTTATCTTTCCTAAAACAAAGGAACAAGATATTAAAAAAGTACTCCAAAAAGTTAAGGATAAATTCGGAGAACAATATGGTTAATTATGAGTGAAGAATCTAAGTTTAATTTTTCAGAAAAAACGACACCTTCAGGAGGTGGTAATGTAAAGGAATCTAAAGAAGCAGTAAAAAAGGATGCTCAAGGATTATTTAAAAGTATTAAGCGTTTTCTCAAGGAATTGCTTGATTTTCGACACGACACCGATAGGGACGAGACCATCAAAGCCATTAAAGGCGATATTTCTTTTAAGGGAGCAACTGCCTGGATATTAATCTGTTCTATATTTGTCGCTTCCATTGGGTTAAATGCAAATTCTACGGCAGTTGTTATTGGTGCCATGTTAATTTCGCCTCTTATGGGCCCTATACTAGGAGTTGGTCTATCAATTGCCATTAATGATATTGATACACTTAAGCGCTCTTTAATAAACTTAGCCATCATGGTTGTGCTAAGTTTACTAACGGCCTTTTTATTCTTTTATATATTTCCCTTAAGCGAAGACACTTCTGAACTTTTAGGTAGAGTTAAACCAGATATTCGTGATGTTTTAATAGCCTTTTTTGGTGGTTTGGCCTTAATAATTGCCCGTACAAAACGCGGCACCATTGCATCAGTTATTTTTGGTGTTGCCATTGCAACGGCTTTAATGCCACCATTATGTACGGCAGGTTATGGTTTAGCTAAACAGAATTGGGTTTATTTTGGAGGTGCCATGTATTTATTTACCATAAATACCATTTTTATTGCATTGGCCACATTTTTGGTTTTAAAACTACTGCGTTTTCCAATGCTTAAGTATGCCAATTCTAAAAAGCGCCTTTTTATATCAAGAATGGCCATGCTGTTGGCCGTAATAGTTATGGTGCCTGCTGTTTGGACTTTTCTAAGTGTTTTAAACGAAAGTAATTTTAAAAGAGACGCATCAAATTTTGTTTCGGATGAGCTTAGTACTTTGCCGCATTTTGACTATTTAAAGAATAATACCGTATATAAATATTCTGATGGGGGAGAATCTGCGATTGAATTAAGTACATTCGGGTTAGATGAAATATCCGAGGAAACCATTACTTTATTGCAAAGTAGAATGAGAGCCTATAATGCCTTGAATAATACTAAATTAGTTGTTAACCAAAATAAATCTAAAAATTTAGATAATTTTAAATATATGGAAGAGCTCCGAACTCGAGACTCTTTGGATTTATTAACCCAAACGCAAAAGATAGCCTATTTAGAAGGTAAAGTATTGCAACTTTCTAAATTGGAAAAAAATTATATAGCATTAGATGAGCTTTTAAAAGAAGTAAAAATTAATTATGAAACTATTGAGCAATTTTCTTATGCCAACGTGATTAATTCTAACTTCTCTAAAATGGATACTTTGTCCGTTTTCTCCGTGAAATGGGTTGATTCGTTAACTAATGAAGCGGTTCGGAAAAAAGACAAAGCAAAACTTGAAAAGTGGCTTAAATTTAAATTAGATTTAGATACTTTGGTTGTGCAAAGAGTAAATTAATTTAACGTGAGCTTGAGATAATTATAAGGAACAAATAGCTTAATGGAGTGTATTCCCTCCTTGAGGAGGGTTAGGGAGGTGTTATTTGATATGGATTACACCCCTATGAGCTTCGATCGATAGCTTAAACAAATACATTTTGCTTCTCGCTAATCAAGGGGATTTACACCCCTATAATCCCCTCAAGGGGATAACCAATCGCATACAAATAACGTAGATATCCTGTTTCAAGGAGTAAACTTAACCTTATCTCGAACTCACGTAAATTTAACAAAATTTTAAAGCACAACTAACTACTGCTTTTCCTCAATATACATTTGGCGAACTTTTTTCATGAGTTCAGATGAATACACAAAGTCTGTAACTACTTCATTGTCAGTTTTAAAAATCGTATCATTAGAGCCTTCCCAAGCTTTTAATCCATCTTTTAAAAACACAATTTTTTCACCAATTTCCATAACCGAATTCATATCATGTGAGTTGATTACCGTGGTTATTTGATATTCATCAGTAATTTCTTGAATAAGGTTATCTATAACAATAGCAGTTTTTGGGTCCAATCCAGAATTAGGTTCATCACAAAACAAGTACTTAGGTTTATTTACAATAGCACGCGCTATTGCAACCCTTTTTTGCATCCCACCAGAAGCTTCACTAGGCATTTTTTTATGGGCGTCATCAAGGTTTACGCGTTTTAAAACAAAATCTGCACGATCCTCCATTTCACTCTTACTCATTTTAGTAAACATTTGTAATGGGAACATCACGTTTTGTGCAATAGTCATAGAATCAAATAAAGCACTACCTTGAAACACCATGCCTATTTCGGCACGTATGTTACGTTTTTCATCTTCTGTTAATTTTGAAAATATTTTACCATCGTATGCGATACTACCTTCTTCATATTCAAATAAACCTAACAAGCATTTTATAAACACTGTTTTTCCAGAGCCACTTTGCCCAATAATAAGGTTGGTTTTTCCTTTTTCAAATGTTGTGCTAATGCCTTTTAAAACATGGGCGTTACCAAAGGATTTATGTAAATTTTCAACTTCTATCATTAGCCTAGCATCATATCAGTTAATATATAATTCAATAAAATAATCACTACAGAAGTCCAAACAAAAGCAGTGGTGGATGCTTTACCAACTTCAAGCGCTCCACCTTTCATATAATAGCCGTGAAATGAAGGAACCGTAGCTAAAACTAGTGCAAAAACAAAAGTTTTTATAAAAGAATAAAAAACATGAAATGTCTCAAAATCGGTTTGTATGCCAATTATATAATCAGCTAAAGTAGAATAGCCTCCAAAAACACAGGCTGCCATACCGCCTAATATACCCAAAAACATACCAATAGCAATAGCAAATGGGTATAGCATTAAGGCCATAGTTTTTGGAAAAACCAAATAGTTTAAAGAATTTATTCCCATAACTTCTAAAGCATCAATTTGTTCGGTAACCCGCATAGTACCTATACTTGATGTTATAAACGAGCCAACCTTACCAGCCATAATTATAGAAGTAAATGTTGGTGCAAATTCTAAAATAACGGATTGTCTTGTTGCAAAACCAACCAGGGATTTTGGAATCAAAGGATTGTCAATATTTAATGCGGTTTGTATAGTAATTACACCACCAACAAAAAATGAGATAAAAGCAATAATACCAAGCGATCCAATAATTAAATCATCAATATCTTTTAATATAAGCTGTTTCATAACACCCCACTTAGTTGGCTTACGAAACATTTCAGCTATCATTATAAAATAAACTCCAATATTATTTAAGTATGTCATATTAAATTTATGAATTGCTAAAGTAAAAAAAGTTAACGGTATTTAACCTTTATTTTAAATTATGATATTTTAAAATCAGTATTTTTGATGTTATTATATAAAATATTATGATAAAAAAAATAAGTTCGGTTTTACTTCTTTTAGTTTTTAGTTTAGTTTGTAAATCCCAAGAAAGAATTTCAATAAAAAATAAAAATCTAAATACGAATAATACAGGTCCAAAATTAGTAGTTGGAATAGTGGCAGACCAAATGCGATATGATAACTTAACTCGATTCTCTTCAAAATACGGAGATGGTGGTTTTAAGCGTATGATGAATGAAGGTTTTAATTATGATAGGCACGTGCCACTATTATTTTTTGGAAATGGAATCAAACACGGACAAACATTTCAAAAAACCAAAATAACCGATATTGCACCAACAATTTCGGCTCTTTTAGGGGTTAGTTTCCCTAATGCTACTATTGGACAACCTTTAGAATTTGTTTTAGATTAATTGAATAAACGGACTCTATATTCTATAATAGCTATCCTAATTGTTTTAGGCGTATATGGTTATGAGCATTTTTTAGTAGAAGAAGAAAAAGCTGAAATTATTTTAGAAGGCGAAACTGTAAAAACCAATACCAACGAATATTTTTTACCCACAAGCACCACAGGACAAATAGTGCATCACGAAGGCTACTCGTTGTCTTATAGTGAAGCTCATGAACAAGCGGAGTGGGTAGCTTATGAATTAAAAAAATCGCACCTATCAAGTATTAATCACAAACGCCCTTATTTTGAAATTGATGACGCTGTACAAACAGGTGCAGCACATTGGCAAAATTATAAAAACTCTGGTTATGACCGTGGACATCTTTGTCCCGCTGGAGATAGACGTTATAGCCAACAAGCTCATGATGAGACCTTTTTAACTAGTAATATTAGTCCGCAAGAACATGAATTTAATTCTGGTATTTGGAACACTCTGGAACAAAAAGTACGCTATTGGACCAATAAATATGATGGTGTTTTTGTGGTTACAGGTGGTGTATTAAAAGGTGATATGGAAACGATAGGTGATGAGTATGTTTCTGTGCCTAATCTATTTTATAAAGCGTTGATTGATACTAATTCTGGTGAAACTAAGATGATTGCATTTTTAATGCCCCATGAAAATTCAAATAAACCTTTATATAAATTCGTAGTTTCAGTCGATAAGATTGAAGAATTAACTGGAATTGATTTTTTCCCTGAATTGGATGATGACGTTGAAAATAAACTAGAAGCTTCAAATAGTTATAAGGAGTGGGTATTTAAATAGTCTTGTCCATGCTGAGTGCAGTCGAAGCATCTTCTTAAAATCTTGTTGTCTAGTATCTGTGAGGTTTCAAAATCCTAAGTGTTCGGAAGACAAGAAATATAAATTTTATAAAAAAACTTTTAAATTAAGGAAAAAATAAAATGGAAAATATTAAAAAAACACACCCCTAAAGTCCCCTCGAGGGGACAATCGTAAAATTAAACTGAGTAGGTTGTCCCCTCGAGGGGACTTTAGGGGTGTAAAAACAGAATAAAACCAACTTTTAAAACTCTTCCGAACACTTATGTTTCAAGAACCTCACAGATCTTTTTTATTTCAATTTATTTAACATCCCTTTCCAGCGTAAATCTCTAATAAACTCGCCTTCTTTTTTAGTTACTAAAAAATCTATTTTTTCTCTTTTCGCCTTAAAATAACCTGCTAAATAATCTTTAAAAAGCGAAAAGCTTCTTTTTTTAAAAGCTAATTTTAAAGCAGAAATAAGCGTAATTACAACACCATAACGCATTTTATACATGGCTTCACCTTGTAAATATTTTGAGGCTTTGTTG
>CAXBID010000058.1:0-17549 GCA_963975495.1 uncultured Flavobacteriaceae bacterium
AATTCTTCGTCTTTTCTAGGTCTTCAACCAAAATCAATAAAATCTTATATCAATCAAGAACTTGAAGATTGGGCAAATTTAGGTGTTCAAGGCCATACAGAAAGTAGAACACCATGGCTTCCGTACCATGAGTTTTTAACCGAAAGTATGGCAGAAATTGTTGGCGCAAAACCCATTGAAGTGGTGGTTATGAATACCTTGACTGCCAACTTACATTTTATGATGGTATCATTTTACCAGCCCACAAAAATACGATACAAAATACTTATTGAAAGTGATGCCTTTCCATCTGATAAATATGCCGTTGAATCGCAACTGCGCCATCATGGATTTGATGATAAAGAAGGATTGATTCTATGGAAACCTAGAAAAGACGAAGAATTACTGCGTTGTGAAGATTTAGAAAACATTTTAAAAAAATTCGGTGATGACATTGCACTCGTTATGATTGGTGGTGTAAACTACTACACGGGACAGTTTTTCGATTTAAAACGTATTACTGAACTCGGACATAAACATGGTTGCAAAGTTGGATTTGATTGTGCACATGGCGCAGGAAATGTAGCCTTAAATCTACATGATTCTGGAGTCGATTTTGCAGTATGGTGCACTTACAAATATTTAAATTCTGGCCCTGGCAGTTTAGCAGGTTGTTTTGTACACGAGCGTCATGCACACAATAAAGACCTAAACCGCTTTACAGGCTGGTGGAGCCATAATAAAAAAACGCGTTTTAAAATGCGTGGTGAATTTGATCAACTATCTGGAGCAGAAGGTTGGCAACTTAGTAACCCTCCTATTTTATCAATGGCTGCTATAAAAGCCTCTTTGGATATGTTTCAAGACGTTGGTATTGAAAACTTGATAAAAAAATCAAGAAAATTAACTGGTTATTTTGAGTTTTTATTAAAACAATTAGGAGAAGATACCATTAAAATTATCACACCAAGTAACCCCGACGAACGTGGTTGCCAATTATCCATACAAGTAAAAAATGCGAATAAAACATTACATGACAAATTAACCGCAGCTGGAGTTATTAGTGATTGGAGAGAACCCGATGTGATACGTTGTGCACCAACACCTTTGTATAATTCGTTTGAAGATGTGTATCGTTTGGTTGAGAAATTGAAAAAAATATTAAAAGCCTCTCCCTAACCCTCTCCAAAGGAGAGGGAATTGAGTTGGTTATAAATTAAAACTTAACTTGGGATTGAAAAAGTCTTGGCAAAATCCCAAATCAATTCATAGAATTGAAGTTTGAAATGCAGAAAATTTGGCATTTCAATATGATTTTTTGGTTCGTCCCGATAGCTATCGGGATGAACAACTAAAAAGATAATAATTAGAATTAAAATAATGAGATTCCCGCCTTCGCAGGAATGAAAATATGAGAAACAATAAACAAAACATATTAATTATTGGCGCAGGATTATGCGGCTCTCTACTAGCTTTAAGACTAGGCCAAAGAGGTTACAACGTATCTGTTTACGAAATGCGTCCAGATATACGTAAAGTTGATATTTCTGCAGGACGTTCAATAAATTTGGCATTTTCAGATCGTGGAAATAAAGCCATAAAACTTGTAGGACTAGAAGAAAAAGTCAAAGCCCTTTGCATCCCTATGAACGGACGCATGATTCATGACAAATCTGGTAATACATTTATATCAAATTATAGCGGACGAGACCACGAATATATCAACTCCATTTCACGCGGCTATTTAAATGCATTGCTTTTAAACGAAGCCGAAAAACATAAGAACGTTAGTATTTATTTCAATAAAAAATGTAAGTCGGTAGATTTTGAAAAAACTACTGTGCGTTTCCAAGAATTTGAAACAAAAGATGAATTTGTAGAAGATGCCGATATTATCATTGCTACAGATGGCGCAGGTTCTGCGATGCGAAAAAGCTATTATTTGGGCAAAAAGTTTCTATTTAGCTTTTCGCAAGAGTATTTAACCCATGGTTATAAAGAGCTTAGTATTTTGCCTAAAGAAAATGGTGGTTATAAAACCCATAAAAATGCGCTTCATATATGGCCACGTGGTAATTTTATGCTCATTGCACTTCCCAATTTAGATGGTAGTTTTACAGTGACTTTATTTTTAAGTTATGATGAAGGCAAATACAATTTTAATAATTTAAAAACTGAAGAACGGGTTTTAGAGTTTTTCCAAAATGAATTTCCTGATGCCTTGGCACTCATGCCAAATTTGATTGATGATTTTTTTGAAAACCCAACCGCACCACTCGGCACTATAAAATGTTCGCCCTGGCATTATAAGGGCAATACACTATTAATGGGTGATGCTGCTCATGCTATTGTGCCGTTTTACGGACAAGGGATGAACGCTTCTTTTGAAGATGTGGTTGAGTTTGACAAGGTTTTAGATCAAAATCTTGAAAATTGGAAAGCGGTTTTTAAGGCTTATGAAAAAACAAGAAAAAAAGACACCGACGCTATTGCTGATTTAGCCATTGATAATTTCCATGAAATGAAGGATCATGTGTCCAACCCTATTTTCCAAGAAAAGCGTAAATTGGAAATGGCTTTGGAAAAAGAATTCCCTGATGTGTATTCGTCAAAATATTCCATGGTTACTTTTAATGAAGATATAGGTTACAGGCAAGCTATGTTAAGAGGTCGTGCACAGGACAAAGCCATTTTGAATATGCTTTCAGATGGCGACATATCTACTACGCTCGATATGACAAAAAAAAATCTAAAAGAAGTTTTAGAAAAAGTAAAAGTAGAAACCGAAGCGATACTAAAAGATGATAGAATTGCGGGATTGAAATAAGAATCCTTCCCTAGCCCTTCCAAAGGAAGGGAATTGAAGTGCTATAAAATAAATAAAAACAACAAATTCTTATATAGCCGAGTAAGAATTCCTTCCCTTTGGGAAGGTTAGGATGGGCTTATTTAGCATGAGTAATAAAGTAACACCAAGAGGCGCATACCCACACACCAAACGTGTTGGCGATTTTATTTTTGTTTCCGGAACGAGTTCACGAAGAGCCGACAACTCCATCGCTGGCGTTGATATTATTGATGATATGGGAACCAAGCACTTAAATATTGAAGTACAAACCCGTGAGGTTATTTTAAACATTGAAAAGAATTTAGCCAAAGAAGGCGCCAACTTAAAAGATATAGTAGATGTGACATCATTTTTAGTAAACATGAACGATTTTGCTGGTTATAATAAAGCTTATGCTGAGTTTTTTGATAAAGAAACAGGACCAACACGAACTACGGTTGCTGTTCATCAATTGCCGCATCCAGATTTGGTTGTTGAGATTAAGGTTATGGCTTATAAGAAGTTATAATGAAAATCCAAAACTACATAAATGGTCAATTTGAAAACCCACTCTCAAATGAATGGCTAGACAACTATTGTCCTGCGAATGGTGAAGTTTATGGGCAAACACCAAACTCAACTAAGGATGATGTAGACCTAGCCTATAATTCTGCCAAATCTGCCTTTAGGCAGTGGTCGCAAACTACTTTAGATGAACGTAGTCGGATTTTAATTAAAATTTCAGAATTACTAGAATCCAATTTACAACGTTTCGCAGAAGCCGAAAGTAAAGACAATGGAAAACCGATAAGTTTAGCAAAAGCAGTTGATATCCCAAGAGCAGCAAGTAATTTTCGATTCTTTGGAAACGCCATAACCCAATTTGCTAGCGAAAGTCATGAAAGTGTTGGACAAGATGCCATAAATTATACGTTGCGCCAACCCATTGGTGTGGTGGGCTGCATTTCGCCTTGGAACCTTCCACTCTACTTGTTCACATGGAAAATTGCTCCAGCCATAGCCGCAGGGAATTGTGTAGTTGCAAAACCCAGTGAAATCACACCTATGACGGCTTATTTATTAGGAAATTTACTAAAAGAGGCTGGCCTCCCAAAAGGTGTTTTAAATATTGTTCACGGTTTAGGCGCAACAACAGGACAAGCTATTGTTGAGCATCCTGATATTAAAGCTATTTCGTTTACTGGCGGAACCGAAACAGGAGCGCACATTGCTAAAGTTGCAGCACCTATGTTTAAAAAATTATCGTTGGAACTAGGTGGCAAAAACCCCAATATCATTTTTGCAGATTGTGATTATGATGCTATGTTGGAAACTACCGTGCGCTCGTCATTTGCAAACCAAGGCCAGATTTGTTTGTGTGGCAGCCGCATTTTTGTTCAAGCTTCAATTTATGAAAAGTTTAAAGCTGATTTTGTTAAAAAAGTAAAACAATTAAAAGTCGGTCATCCGTCAGAAAACGAAACTAATATTGGAGCTTTAGTTTCAAAAACGCATTTAGAAAAAATTATTAAGTATATTGAAATCGCTAAAAAGGAAAATGGTAAAATTCTATATGGTGGAAATAAAGTCACAGTAAAAGGTTACGAGAATGGCTATTATTTAGAACCCACGGTTATTGAAGTTGAAACTGATGCATGCAGAATAAATCAAGAAGAAATTTTTGGGCCCGTGGTTACTATTATGCCCTTTGATACTGAAGATGACGTTTTACAAATGGCTAACAAAGTAAAATATGGTTTATCGGCAACACTGTGGACTAATAACTTAAAACGCACCATGCGAATGAGCAATCAAATTGAAGCAGGAATAATTTGGGTAAACACTTGGATGATGCGCGATTTAAGAACACCTTTTGGAGGCATAAAAGCTTCTGGTGTTGGTCGTGAAGGTGGTTTTGAAGCCTTACGCTTTTTTACGGAAGCTAAAAATGTATGTATAAAGTATTGATCCCCTCTTAATCTCCCCAAAGGGGAGAAACTAGATAGGAATAAAAATTATAAATTAAACGAACGAAATTGACATGCTAAACTTGTTTCAGCATCTCATGAAATAAAATTAAAAATATAGTTTAACTAACTCTTTGTACCCAGTTAGAGTTCCTCCCCTTTGGGGAGGTTAGGAGGGGCTGATTATGGATTTAAAAATAAACAACAAAAACGCCTTGGTTTGCGGAAGCACACAAGGTATAGGAAAAGCAACTGCTATAGCGTTAGCACATGAAGGTGTAAACGTCACTTTGGTTGCCAGAAATAGAGAAAAACTAAAAGCTGTTTTAGCAGAACTACCACAAGACAGAAATCACAGTTATATAGTAGCCGATTTTTTAAATCCGCGAGATTTACAGGAGCAGGTTATTAAATTTATAGAAAAGCAACATGGGTTCCATATTGTAATTAATAATACTGGCGGCCCCAGAAGTGGTGAAATTCTAACAGCAAGTTTGGAAGAATTTGACAATGCTTTTACAATGCATTTAAAATGTAATCATGTTTTGGCTCAAGCCACTATTCCGTTTATGAAAGAAGCTGGTTTTGGTAGAATAGTAAATATTATTTCAACCTCTGTTAAAGAGCCTATTCCTGGACTTGGTGTAAGCAATACCATAAGAGGTGCTGTTGGTAATTGGAGCAAAACTTTAGCGGAGGAAGTAGCATCATTTGGTATTACAGTAAACAATGTATTACCTGGTTTTACCGATACCGAACGCTTAACCGAAATTATTAAAATTAAAGCTATAGGTACTGATACTCCTGTTGAGGATATGGCTGAAATAATGAAGAATTACACACCAATTAAACGCTTTGCTCAACCTGAAGAAACGGCTAATGTCATTACTTTTTTAGCCAGTGAAGCCGCTAGTTACGTGAATGGTATTAATGTTCCTGTTGACGGTGGGCGCACTAAAAGTCTGTAAGCCCACCCTATAACCCTCCCACAGGGAGGGAAATTAACGGAAATATAGTATCTTTATCTTAAACACATAAAGTATAACAAAACTTAAAAAACCCGGTTTAAGTTTCTCCCCTTGGGGAGATTAAGAGGGGCTTTTAATTATGAGTAAATTAGTTTCGCCATTAAATTTTAAGACTTGGATTGAAGAAAATAGACACCTTTTAAAACCGCCCGTTGGCAATAAAGTGGTTTGGAAGGATGCCGATTTTATTGTTATGGTTGTTGGCGGGCCAAATAACAGAAAGGATTACCATTATAATGAAACTCCAGAATTTTTCTATCAGGTTGAGGGTGATATTGTTTTAAAAATTATTGATAAAGGCACGCCAAAGGATGTGCATATTAAAGAAGGTGATATTTATTTATTGCCACCAAAAGTACCGCATTCACCACAGCGAGGTGAAAATACAGTAGGATTGGTTATAGAATATAAACGACCCGAAGGTACCAAAGATGCATTACTTTGGTTTTGTGAAAATTGTGTAACAAAATTGTATGAAGAAGATTTTACTTTAGACAATATTGAAACTGATATGCCTAAGATTTTTGATAAATATTATGGCGATAAAGACAAACGCAGTTGCCCAAATTGTGGCGAGGTAATGCAGCCGCCAATGAAAGTAAAAATTGATTAAAAGCCCCATTGTCCTATGGACATTTCCCCAAAGGGAAAATAAAATAGTGCTTAAACATGAAACGTAAATTACGAATAAACGGTCACTCCCATTTACTACCTTACCCTGAAGAAATTCCAGATTATATGCGTGAAAAAGGTATTTTTTGGGTGGATAAAGACCGAAAATTTATGCTTCAAAAAGATTGGAGCAGACCTGTTACAGATTCAAGTTTCTTCCTTGATGAAAAATTGGAATGGATGGAACACAACAAAATAGACCATGCGGTTGTTTTAAACCTCTCACAATTATACGGGAATGGTTTACGCGTTGAGGAAATGAAAAAAGCCTTGCGTTTTCAAAACGATTTTAATGCTAAAATTCAACACGAGAATCCTAGTAAATTTACTTGTGGCTTTGTAGTGCACCCTGGATTTATTAGAAGTGCTTGTTGGGAAGTTGAGCGCTGTGTTGAGCAACACGGTATGCAACTGCTTTGTTTACCAACACATTACATGGATACTATTGGAACTTGGCGTTGTATTTTTGATGAAGAAAACGAACCCATTTTTGAATTGGCAAATAAGTATAATCTTGCGGTTGAAATTCATCCTTATGACGGGGAGAAGTTTATTAAACTTGAAAATACCTCATGGCGCTTTCATCTCATCTGGATGCTGGCCCAATGTGCGGATGCGTATCATTTTTTAACTTTAAATGGCTATCAAGAAAAATACCCTAATATGCGAACTTGTTTTGCCCATGGTGGACAATTGGCTCAAATTAACCTAGGAAGACGTATTCAAGGGTTTGACGGCAGACCAGATTTATTTGAAGGCAAACACCACCCAAGAAAAGCGGTTGGACACAAAAATATTTTCTTTGACACTTTAGTGCATGATACCGGTGGATTGGAGTTGTTAATTAAAAATCATGGGGCTAAACAAGTCCTTATGGGGCTTGATGACCCTTATCCTTTGGGAGAAATGGAAAGCACCAAACAATCATCTTACCCAGGTAAGATTTTAGATTTAGCCTTGGATCGAAAAATTATAAATCAGGACCAATACAACGCCATTTGGGAAGATAATGTTATCAAATGGTTGTGCGGTGACGATACTACGGCCAAAGAAAAATTAGTAAATAGAATTTTGAATTAAGTTAAGGGAGTTGAGACCTGTCAGGTTTTAAAAACCTGACAGGTCTAGAATTCACTATACCAAATAAAAACAATGCATTTCATACCCGAAAAATTAGATGACTATGTAGTTTCTCACTCTGAAAATGAGCCAGAATTACTAAAACAATTAACACGTGAAACGTATCAAAAAATACTACAACCACGAATGCTGAGTGGGCATTATCAAGGGCGTGTTTTAAGTATGATTTCTAAATTGGTGAATCCGAAAAACATACTAGAAATTGGGACTTATACCGGTTATTCTGCGCTTTGTTTAGCGGAAGGTTTGCAAACTAATGGCGAATTACACACTATTGATATCAATGAAGAATTGGTTGATTTTCAAAGAAGATATTTTGACAAATCTAAATTCGGGAAACAAATCATTCAGCATTTAGGTGATGCTTTGGATATTATTCCGAAGCTTGATAAAAGTTTCGATTTGATTTTTATTGATGCCGATAAAGAAAACTATTCCAACTATTTTAATTGTGTTATTGATAAGCTTAATACTGGTGGTATCATTTTATCTGACAATGTACTTTGGAGTGGTAAAGTTTTAGAAACCACCTTTAAAAAAGAGGACACCTCTACGCCAGCATTAATTGATTATAACACGCTTTTAAAAAATGATAACCGGGTTGAAACGGTTGTTTTACCTATTAGAGACGGGTTAACAATTAGCAGAAAATTGTAAGAGTGCCTTGTTGCCTCCGCAGAAATGACAAATTAATATTCGAAGTTTAACAGGTTGAATATAAAAAATGATTCTTTTTTATATCCTGCAAGGTCTTATTTTCACCTTGTAACCTGAGTTCAATTGCTATCTAGTTGAATATCAATAATTAATAATTTTAATGGATGTTTTGCCATTCCGAACGAGGAACGAGGAGGAATCGCATCTTTAAGAGATTTCTCGTCGTTCATGCTTCACTCTGTCGAAATGACAAATAACTGATTTTTAATAATTTAAGCCAATTTATCATTCCGAATTATAAATCGAACTCAGGTTTGTAGGTATTACCTAATTAGAATGAAACAAAATAATCCTGCAAGGTTTTCAAAACCTTGCAGGATTTTGATAACTAATTAAACCTTTATTTATCTAACTTTAGTTATAGAACTCATCTTGACTTTTTCTATTTCCTAAAAAATGGCTAAAATCCGCTCATATTTCATCTATTTTTTTATATGACTATCGGATTTGTTACATAGCCTTTTTTTGTAGTCAGCACGTCAATCAAGTTATCCTCTTTTTTTCCGGATTATACGATTTACGTCTAAATTTAGGCCTACACACCCCTTAATCCCCTCTTTTTAGAGGGGAAACGATTTCTTCCCTCCTAGAAAGGAGGGATAGAGGGAGGTGTTTTTTTACAAAACTTAAAAGTTGACTTCATGTGCAAACTATCCGATAGTCATATTTTTTTATGCGTAGCCCCGAAGCGTCGGGGCTATGCCCTTCAAAAATAGTCTCATCTAAACATCCCGATAGCCATCGGGATTCGGTTAAAAACAAAAAGTCAAGATGAGTTCATAATAATAAATTCTGGCTCCGCAGGAATGGCAAATAATTTGTTATAAAAATTGACCTTGGCGGATAGAGCGCGTTAAGGATTGATGCGGCATCCTTTTTTGTGCTTAACTATACATTTGATTTAAAACTTATTCTTAAATATATAGAAAATATTTGATGAGATACTGAAATCGGAGATTCATGAATACTTTAATTTAAAATAGATAGTTATGAATAAACACCTTCAGCACAAGAAAGATATAGCGAAACATTTATGTTCATGAATTCAAAAATATAAAATTGAAATGCATGAATAAAAGCCTGACCCGATAGGGTAACGCCCAGACCCTCTGACTACGCTCAGGATAACAAACTTATAATTTACGTTTTATTGAACCTGTGAAATCGTCTAGATCGTCTTTTACCTTATCGAGTTCTTTTTTTACGTCGCCAGATATACTGGTATCGATTCCGTTTTTTTCTGCAGTTTTAGTTATTTCGTTTTTAATGTCGTTGGTTGCATCTTTTAATGTACGCATCCCTTTTCCTAAGCCACGAGCTATTTCAGGCAATTTATCTGCACCAAAAACCATGATGACGATGAATAGTATAAAGGCTATTTCGCCACCACTGATAAATAAAAATGTAGCTTGTTGTATCACAGCACAAATATAGTGAGTTGTTTTAATACAATAAAGAAATAATAGCCTGTTTAATTTGGTTTTGGGTTATTTGAAGACTTTTCGAAAAAAAACGCCAATTTTTAAGTTGGCGTTTATACAGTTTGATAAAAATTTTATCCTTTTATTTTATCCTTAAATTGATCGAACTTAGTTTCCTCAACTTTTCGAGGCCAAGTGTTATTTGATGTATCAACATCGGCAGTTTCCAAATCTGGATCAACTACAAAACTTATTATGGCTTTGTTGGTTTTAAATACCTTTTGTACTTCATTTTCATTATATCTCCAAATTTGTGAGGGGTATTGCTTTCTCTCTTTTGTACCATCTTCATAGGTTATTTCCAAAATAATAGGCATTACTAAGCCTCCTGGTTTTTCAAAAGTAACTTCATAAATATGATTTGGAGCTTCTTTCAATAATAACCTTTCTGCTTCATTTAAGCTTTCTAAATACGCATTTAAAACTTCAAAATCTGTAGATTTTTTGGCATGTTCTGGGTTAATACCTTCTTCAACTTCAGCATAATAAATCAGTTTTCCTTCATAATTATCAAGATTTATATTGTACCGTTCAGCCGATTTCTTAGCCTTTTTCGTAGGTTTATCAGTTAAATAAAATTGTTTTACTCCTTTTACACCTATATCAGTATAGTCTGTGGTGTAAAACCAACCCCTCCAAAACCAATCTAAATCCATTGCCGAGGCATCTTCCATAGTCCTAAAGAAATCAGATGGTGTTGGGTGCTTAAACATCCAACGTTGAGAATAGGTTCTAAATGCATAATCAAACAACTCTGGTCCCATAATGGTTTGTCTGAGCATATAAAGTGCTGCTGCTGGCTTAGTGTAGGCATTAGGTCCGAACTGATGTACATAATCACCTTGAGACATTATTGGTGAAATAAAACTTTGGTCACCTCCCATATAAGGCACTATATCTTTTGGTAAATTACCTGTAATGAAATTAGGGTCATAATCCAATTCTGCTAAAGTTTCAACAAACGAATTTAAACCTTCATCCATCCACGTCCATTGCCGCTCATCACTATTTACTATCATAGGGAAAAAATTGTGTCCTACTTCATGCGTAATAACCCCAATCATACCTCTTTTTAATCTTTCTGAATACGTTCCATCTGGTTTTGGACGACCGTAATTAAAACAAATCATAGGATATTCCATTCCCATTTCAGCATGCACAGAAACTGCTTTATTATAAGGATAATCGAATGTTAGTTTAGAATATTCCTCCAAGGTATTGGCAACTACGCGTGTTGAATGCTCTTCCCATAATGGATTCCCTTCTTTAGAATATAAAGAAATTGCCATAACATCTTTACCATTAATATCTACCGCCATAGCATCCCAAATAAACTTTCTTGAAGTTGCAAATGCAAAATCCCTAACTTGGTTTGCTTTAAAATGCCATGTTTTTAATTTCGTGCTTTTTTCAGTTTCTGTTTTTTCAGCTTCTTCTTGAGTAACTATAAAAACAGGATCTTTGAATGATTTTTTCGCAGCTTCAAAACGTTTTAAGTGTTCTCTAGTCATAACGTCCTTAGGGTTCTGCAAAACGCCTGTGGCTTCTAATATATGATCTGCTGGTACTGTTAATTTTACATCAAAATCCCCAAACTCTAATGCAAACTCACTACGCCCCCAAAACTGCATATTTTGCCAACCTTCAACATTATCATACACACACAGTCTTGGATAAAACTGCGCTATTACGTAGGTGTTGTTCCCATCGGGAAATGCTTCATAACCTGATCTACCACCATCATTTACATAATCATTAACATTATACCACCATTTTATTTGAAATTCAAATTCTTCACCTGGCGCCAAAGGTTTTGGTAAATTGATTCGCATCATAGTTTGATTTATAGTATAAGACAAATCTGAACCATTATCATTTTTAACGTATTCTATATTAAATCCACCATCAAATTGGGCTTTCATATTCGCTTTTGCGAAAGATTTTGGACCATTAAAAGGTGTATTAAAACTTTCTACATCTATATCTGGACTTTTAGAATCTTTAGCTCGCTTATTCTGATCGAGCTGAACCCATAAATATTCCAAATGGTCTTTTGAATTATTGTGATATGTGATTTTTTCGTCTCCATAAATTTGATTTTTATTTTCATCCAGACGAATATTCATTACATAGTCAACCTTTTGCTGCGTGTATTGATAACCTGGGGCTCCAGAAGCTGTTCTGCTCTCATTTGGTGTTGCCAAAAGGTCTTTCATTTGTCTAAACTTATTTTGATCTGTATGGCCTTGAGGTTTAGATTTTTGTTGCTCTTGGGCAAATATTCCTGATGTAACAAATAGTAATGAAAGGGATAAATAAGCGATTTTTTTCATTGTCAATTTTTGATTTATTTAATAAATTTCATGTTTTAGCTAAAGAAAACTAATTTTTTGTAACTAAAAACGCTCGAAAATAACAAATTTATAAGGTATTTGAGGGTTTTTTAATTAAAATTTAACACCGTATTATGAGTTTGTGACGTGTGAATAACACTTTTCTGTTTGGAGTTGATTTTTGTTTTTATGATATTTTGTTGATCTGCAAATAAATCAAACAAAATTTTATTGGAAATTTCAAAAGATTCTATGTTGTTTACATCTTCAACTTCTAAATAACATCTTATAATATCGCCATCATATTCTTTACCTATAAATGTAATTTTTGAGTCGTTGTTATTTATTTTGATGATTAAATTTTCTTTTAAATACTTTTCAATATAAGATTCTATTTCTTTGGGTTCGTCTTTCTCGGCTAGTATTAAATTTTTATCATAATGGTCTCGTAGTGCATTTTCAAAATCGTCAATAAAAATTCTAGAAATTATTTGAAGAGATTGTTTTTCTTCAACATAATTTACTTGGGTAACACTTATGTAATACTTGTGCATTGTAGTAAATGCAAAAAATGGCAGAACCAATAAGATTATTAAGTATTTAGGGAATTTCATTTTTAGGGTTTATGCTTTGCTAAAATAGTATTTTTGATATTGAACTCATCTTAACTTTTTCTATTTCCTAAAAAACGGTTGAAATTCGCCCATATTTCGTCTATTTTCTTATTCGTAGCCCCGAAGCGTCGGGGCTATGCCTCTCAAAAATAGTCTCATCTGAACTCCCGATAGCTATCGGGATCAACTCATTTTCGGTTAAAAATAAAAAATTAAGATGAGTTCATTTCAAAAAGCATTCCAAACTATTTATTCTTTTTTAGTGCTTAAGTTTTGCTTGTATTGTAAAAGCTTTTCCTTTAAAAATTCAAACACTTGTATATCTGAATTATTTTGACATCTTAACTCAAAATCAGGATCTTCTTCACAGAAATAGAAAAAATCAGCATGTAGGTTTTCATCAAGTTTGTAAATACTAAAAAAATCTTCAGATAAGCTCGTTTTTATTTTATGAAGCAAATCTGCTTTTCTTTCTACTGCAACACGTTTTTTAAGCATTTTGGTTCTGCCAGAAATACCATTTATAATAGGGTTTAAAGGTATTGCTCCAGTTAGTGGGGAATACCATTTTAGTTTTTGACCATTTGGGCCAGTTGTTGCCTCATTAAACTTGCGTTCACTTTGTGTAGCTATTTTACCTGTATAACCTGGTATGCCAACATCATAAAAATTAATTGGTGGATCGCCTTCAGTATTATCAATATCAGAGTTTAAATCGCCAGTTAGAATTTTCCCAACGGTAACTTGGTCAAGTTCATTAATTAATTCTTCAAGTTTTACAATGTGCGTTTTAGTTGAGATAGTGTGTTCTGTTACAACCAAAATTTTAGTTTTGTGTTGTACTGAAGTAAACATAATGGAGTCATTTAAACGAGCTGAAATGGTAAATTCACCTTTGCTATTTGTAACTGTGAAAAGTTGAGCCGTTTTGTTTATAACATGAATATTTTCAACATCTTTTTCACTTTTAACTTTGCCAGATATTTCTGTGGTTTGAGAAACTATAGTTTGAACGGTAAAAAATATGAGTATAAAAAATGAAGCCTTGAATTTTAACATGCCAATTTTAAAACATTAAATAACGGATTTAAAGTCTTAAATAAAACACAACGTGCTTTTAATGTTTTGTTAAATAAACATGAAATGTTGAAGAACTTATTTACTCTTTTTATTTAAAAATGAGATGCTTTTTTTATTTAGCAGTTCCAAAAACTCCATTTCCTTACCGTATTTAAGCAACGAGAAATCAAAATCATCGCTTTCAACATAAGCTATAAACTCTTGAACCCGATGCTCTGGAATATTAAAATTATCAACTAAAAATTCTGAACCAAAATAATATTTTACCGATTCTATAGGAACATCAGGAACTCCAGTTTCCTTTTTGTTTTTAACTCCAGATCTAAATAATGGCAATAATAATTGATCGACCACATTAACTATATTAAGGCCGTTAACCAATCTTGTACGCTCCTCAATGACTGACATATTCTTAACTTGAGTATTATAATCATCTTCAAAATTAAACTCATCACTGTGTTTAATACCAAAATAAAGCGCATCTAATTTTGGAGTAAAAGGTTTAGCCTTTTCCATATCAGCATCCAAACTGCCAGAAAGTCCATTTGGCAGAAGAATAATCTCATCTAACCTATTTATTTCTTCAATAAGAAACACTTTCATTGTTCTTGATGCTAGTATGGCTTCGTTTACTTTAAAACTAATATTTTGATACTGTAACGCACTTATTTCAATTAAATCATTTAAGGCTACTTTTAAAATAAACTTACCATCCTCATCAGTAATTGTACCAATGTTTGAAGATTTATTAAATACTGTTATTCCTGCAACATCATTACTTTCAACAATAATTTTACCATCAACTTCAACCCTACCAAAAGTTTGTGAATTTATCTGTAATACTGATAATACCAAGAAAAATACAATAATTTTTTTCATCTTATTTTTTATCCTAATTTAACACATAAAACTTACTTAAGGAGTATTATTTATATAAAATTTAGCTAAGTACATGACAAAAATTGAAACATATGTTTTAAGTCGCTAATTATCAATAGTTTTATCATTTTGGGTGTTTCAGATCTGGCAGGTCTCAATTTCAGTAAGAGTACTATCATTTAATGAACGCTAAACTAATTTTTGTCATGTACTAAAAAAATTTTGTTATACCCTCAGGGCAAACGCATTAAAATCAATATACCTATTTTTAGCCACGAATGTCACTAATAAGCACGAATAAATAAGTTTAGCTCATTTAAAATTCGTGAAATGTTTATCCAAAAATGATTACACGAATAGAAAAATCCAAAGATTTTTCAAATATTAGTGAATCCCGATAGCTCCTATCGGGACGTGACTTCATACTTTTAATGCGTTTGCCCTGGTTATACCCTATATTTGCAATTCTTATGCTCAACAATTAAATATGCGACATATCATTATTGCTAGTACTTCAGCTTTACACGGAAGTGGCTATTTGGACTACCTCTTAAAGGATTTAGAATTGTTTTTTATAGATGCTGAAGACATACTTTTTATACCATATGCCAGACCTGGTGGCATTTCCCATGATGATTATACTGAAAAAGCAAGACTAGCATTTTCAAAAATAAATAAAACAGTTAAAGGTATCCATACGTTTAAAAACCCTCTTGAAGCTATAAAAAATGCGCAAGGTATTTTTGTTGGCGGTGGTAATACCTTTGTTTTAACAAATCAGCTATATAAAAATAATTTAGTTGGTGCATTACAAACTTCAGTTAACAACGGCACCCCGTATCTAGGCACAAGTGCGGGAAGCAATATTTGCGGCCTTACCATAAAAACAACAAACGATATGCCCATTGTTTATCCACCAAGTTTTAATGCTTTAGGTTTTGTGCCGTTTAACATAAATCCGCATTATTTAAACCCCGATACAAATAGCAAACACATGGGCGAAACTCGGGAAACTCGAATTAAGGAATTTCATAATTTTAACACCCAGCCCGTTGTGGGGCTAAGAGAAGGTAGCTGGCTGTTAGTAAAAAATAAATCCATAACTTTAAAAGGAACGTTAACTGCTCGTATTTTTGAATACAATAAACCTCCTTATGAAATTAAACCAAATACAGAATTAAACACCTTAAACTAATAGTTTTTATTTTTTTTGGGCGGGTTTTTGGAAAGTAAAAACCGCGCTATTCGTTACTAGTTTTGTAAAACCTTATACCATATCTCATTTGAAATTACTGTAAAATAAAATGATGATTTTTTTCTTTATACAAAATAGAAAAATAAAGCATAGCTTAAGTTACGGTTTCTTTTTATGTTGAAGTAGAAAGGAAAAAAGGACGTTTTATTGCGGTTATTTTAAATGGGAAATGGTAATAAATAGAAGTTTTACAAAAGCTAACCACTACTATCGCTCCCGCATGTACCCGCCAAAAGCTGTAATTCACCATAATAACTATTTATCCGCTAACAAAAAACCATAAAAAAAACCGCATCGGTTTGATGAAGTTTTTAGAGCGGGAGACCAGGTTCACTTCGTCTGCGCTCAGTGTAAACTTCTCACCTTTATTTTTATTTTAAAAACAAACTTTTTTTAAACAAAAAAGCCCCATATTTCTATGAAGCTTTCAGAGCGGGAGACCAGGTTCGAACTGGCGACATTCAGCTTGGAAGGCTGACGCTCTACCAACTGAGCTACTCCCGCATTGCGGATACAAATATATAATCTATTTCCTGTTTTTGCAACAAAAAAAATCAAAGCTTTTTTAAAAAATGGTAGCCCAAAATTCTAAAATCTTCATTAAAATAAAACTTATGTGATGCAGAATTAGACACATACGTATTTAATTCCACCACTTCAAATCCTTTTTCTTTTACATAATTATAAATCCACTTAAAAAATTGTTTCCCTAAACCTTTACCTCTGTAGTTATCATCTATAATGACATGATCTGGTTCAACACTTTTTCCTGAATAATGGCGCGTACAAAACCATAAGCCACATACCCCAATTAATTTACTTCCATCATAAACCACGGCACATTCATAATTTTGATGTATCATTTCAGAAAAACGCTGTTCTAAAAGGTCATAAGAAATTTTATAATCATTTAGCTTTTCAACTAAAGGAATCACTAAATTTATATTTTCCTTTTCTATAATTTTGAATACAAAAGACATGAATTGGTTTTTTAACGAAGATAATAATTTAGCCATTCTGACTAAATTAAAAACCAAATTTGTTCATGTTTGGACAACCGATTAATCATTTACTGTAAAGCATGTGGGTAAAATCAAAGCAGTCTGCTGTAACGCCAGATAAAATGCCCTAAAATTTTACAAAAAACAGTGATTGTAAAACTATCAGTGAACCATTCAACAGTAAACAACCACCGTTAAAAACGGTGGCTTTGGATTTCAGATTAGCCCCAAAAGGGCATCACATTGACTTTTATAACCTTGGTTCGATCATTACCATTAAGTTAAATACTGATGGTATATACTTTAAAGGTGTCTTTGCCAACCTGCAAGGTTTTTGTAACCTTGTAGGTGGGGTGTCAATACCATAATAAACAAACCTAAAAATGGCAAAGCCTTTAAAACATGGTCACCGTCAAAGACGGTGGTTTTTCAATTATAAATAAAAGTATTGGCATATGTTTATTACAATCAAAACCCTATAAATAACCCGTGACTTTATTTAAAATATCGTGTCTAAAAAATATAATCCCTTAAATCCGCAAGAAGGTTTAAAGGATAATTTATTGGGTTATCCTT
>CAXBID010000059.1:0-17200 GCA_963975495.1 uncultured Flavobacteriaceae bacterium
CCTGTGTTCACAAAGGTTTTCTTTAAATGAATTATTTTTAATCGGACAACAATATTTAAAAACATAAAAACAGAATGTGACGTTGATGAAAAAATCATCGGGATCATCCAATGCTGCACGCCTTGATTCTGACGTAAGCACCTTATTAATTGACTAACACGTGATATTGTCTTATAAAACCAAATACTTCGTTAAAGTATCTTCATAAATAGCTTCATATTGGGGTACTATTTTATGTAAATCGAAGTTTAAGGATTGTTTTCTAGCGTTATCCTTGAAGGTTTTCAATCTGCCTTTATCACTTAATATATGTAATGCATTTTTTGTCATATCATCAATATCCCCAACAGGACTTAAATAACCGGAAACACCATTAATATTAACTTCCGGTATTCCTCCTGTATTACTCGATATTACCGGCACACCCGATGCCATAGCTTCTAAAGCGGCTAAACCAAAACTCTCGGTTTGGGAGGGTAGCAAAAACAAATCACTAAAACATAAAATTTTATCTATTTCGTTACTCCTTCCAAAGAAAATAACTTTATCTAAAATCCCTAACTCTTGACAATGATATTCAACTTTCTCGCGTTCGGGGCCTTCGCCTACTAACATCAATTTTGCAGGCATTTCCTTTTGAATATTGTAAAAAACCTTTATAACGTCCAGAACACGTTTTACTGGTCTTAAATTACTTATATGCGTAATTATTTTTTCGTCATCATTAGCCATCATAGCACGTTGGCAATCTGTGAACCCATGATTATACTTATCTAAATCAATAAAATTTGGGACTACAGAAATATCATTTTTAATATTAAATAAACGAATGGTATCGTCTTTTAAACTCTGCGAAACGGCTGTAACCGCATCTGATTTATTTATACTGAATGTAACTGCTGGTTTATAGAATGGGTGACTACCAACAAGCGTGATATCGGTACCATGTAAGGTTGTTACTATAGGCAAATAAATACCTTCTTCTTGCAGCATCTTTTTAGCCATATAAGCGGCGTAGGCATGAGGTATGGCATAATGTACGTGTAATATTTCAATTTTATGAAGCTTAACCATATCAACTAATTTACTGGATAACGCTAACTCATAGGGTTGATAATGGAACAGTGGGTATTCTGGCACATTGACTTCATGATAATGCACATTATTTCCGAGTAATTCTAACCGTACTGGCTGATTATAGGTTATAAAATGAATTTCATGACCGCGTTTAGAAAGCTCTAAACCAAGCTCCGTAGCCACAACACCACTTCCGCCAAACGTAGGGTAACAAACAATTCCTATTTTCATAAATTCTTATTTTTTAATTTCCGTAAAGACGGAAATCTTATTCTGATACAAGGTTATCGAAACCTTGCAGGAGTAATTTAATCTTCAATTGCTTCGTAAATCAAGCGCTGTATTTCGGTTCTTATATTTTCTTTTAATAACAAGTTTTTACCTGCATAGGGGTATGTCCTATTTGCTAAAAACACATAAACAATGTCTTCCGCTGGGTCTGCCCAAGCATAGGTACCTGTAAAACCAGAATGCCCAAAACTTGTCATGGATATACAACCACAAGTTGGTCCCTCTTCCCCTAACTGGGGCTTATCAAACCCAACACCTCTTCTATTGTCTTTTTCACAATAATAGCAGGTATTAAACTTATCAATAGTTTGTGGTTTTAAATATTGCTTACCGCCATAAAACCCTTTCTGTAAATACATTTGCATAATTTTCGCCACATCATTGGCATTACTAAAAACACCTGCATGACCTCCTACCCCATTTTGCATGGCAGCTCCCATATCGTGAACATAGCCATGTACTTTATCGTATCTATAATAGTTATCTTCTTCCGTTGGAATAATCTTTTTATTACTAATTTTTCTATACGGATTATACAAGGTGTAATTTGCTCCTAATGATTGATAAAAATGTTCTTGCACTAAATCATCCAATCCTTTGTCGTAATGCGTTTCAATAAATTTCTTTAAAATATAATATGGAAAATCACTATATCTATATCGTAATTGGTCTAATAAATCAGAGTCTTTAATAATTTTTTGAATAGAATCCTGATAATCAGAACGTAAAAACAAATTTTTCGATACTTCTATATTAAACTTGTCGCTTTTTTCTTTACGATAATATTTGTCACTTGGACGCTTCGTTACAGAATCTAAAGTATGGTAATAAAATGGTTCCCAAGGTCTTAATCTGGCATAATGCGATAACATTGATTTTATTGTAATATCCTTTTTATTAGACCCTTTATATTCAGGTAAGATTTTTGAGAGTTTATCATCTAAAGACACAATACCTTGACCCTCTAATTCCATTAAAAGCGGTAATGTAGCCAGTATTTTTGTTAAAGATGCCACATCATAAATATCATCAAAAGACACTTTTTCTTTTCCTTTATAGGTATGCTTACCAAAATTTTTATTGTAAATAACTTTACCTTCTCTAGCTACTAAAAGTTGAATTCCTGGAGTCATTTTAGAATTTACAGCGTGTTGCGCTACCGAATCAATTCTATTCAGTTTTTGTGAATTCATTCCAACACGTTCTGGAATGGTATAGCCTAAACGTTTAATTCCAAAAGATGGAATACCTTTACCAAGCACAAAATGATCACCTGCCGTAACTGGTAATACCCCTTTTGCAGCAATGGCACCAAAAATAAGTTGCGCTGATTTTTCTTGAGCAATCTTACTGTTTTGATAACTCATGATAATACCCTCAATATTTTCAACCTGTTTTAAATCCATTAAGGCATAGGGGTTAACAAAAATATCTAAAATAACGGTGTGTGTTTTTGCAATTTCCTCTAACCAAATTACTTCTTCTTTAGTGAACTTAAAACCCTCCCACGGACTCTCATTAGAGCGATGTAAGCCTACTATAACTGTATTATAGGGTTGAAGTTTTCCTTTTAAGCTTTCTAAGTCATCATCTGCTATTTGATGGACCTTAGCATATTTTTTTAGTTCGTTAAAAAAGGTTGCGCCAGAATCATCACCCAAATTCACATAAGCTATAGACTTAGTTTCTAATTGCATCAATGGTAATACACCTCTAATATTTTGCAATATGGTTAATGCATTTTCAATTAACTCCTCATACAATACATCATCTTTTATTCTGTTTAAATCTTTAACTAAATTATATGTGCCTATAGGTTCATAATTATCAAGTCCCACTTTGTATTTTGCCATTAGTATTTTTTTTACCGAATGTGCTAAACGCTTTTCAGTAATATCACCTTTATTATAGGCCTCAATAATCTTAGAAACACCAATGCCAACATCTTCAGACATCAACATAACGTCATTACCAGCATTAAAAGCAGCTAAATCAATATCACCCGTTTCATCAAAGTCTGCTGCACCTTTCATAGTTAAAGCGTCAGTAAAAATGAGGCCACCGAAACCCAATGAATCTTTTAAAATATCTGTAACTATATGTTTGGATAACGATGAGGGATACCCTGTAGAATCTAAACTTGGAACGTTTAAATGCGCGACCATAACGCTTGAAAGCCCCTCTTTAATAAGTTTTTTATAGGGATATAACTCAACAGAATCAATACGTTTTTCACTGAAATTTATAGTTGGCAACGCATGATGAGAATCTTGATCGGTATCACCATGCCCAGGGAAATGTTTGGCATTAGCCAAAACACCAGCACTTTGCATGCCTTTCATAAAAGCTAAGGCCTTTTCGGTTACATTATCTCTGCCTTCACCAAAAGAACGGTTGCCAATTATGGGGTTTTTAGGATTGGTATTAATATCCACAACTGGTGCAAAATTAAAATGGACACCTAAACGCTTACTATGCTCGCCAATTTGTTTCCCCGTCTGTTCTATGAGCTTATTATCTTTTATAGCGCCGAGTGTCATATTCCATGGAAAAGCATAAGTAGAATCTAAGCGCATGCTTAATCCCCATTCTGCATCCATCCCAATTAACAAGGGAATATTTGACAACGCCTGTAATTCATTATTAAGTTTAGCTTGCCTAACAGGACCTCCATTAGAATATATAATACCTCCAATATGATGGTCTGTAATTAATTTAACAAGCTTATTTTTTGTAGCATTATCTTGATTGGACATCACTTGAACCATATAGAGTTGTCCCACTCTCTGCTCTAAAGTCATAGTGTTATAAATACTATCGACCCATTTTTCTTGAGTCTCAAAATCTGAAGTTTTGAGTGGGTTAATATTATTTTGAGCAACTGCTGAAAGCGTTATTAAAAAAAAGAATTTAATTTTATAGATGTGGCGCATAAACGGTATTGGTTAAGATAATGAACTCCTTTAAACTTTTTCAATTGGCTAAAAAATTATCCATTTGCACCCATTTTTTATCTTTTTTTCGTTCCGTAGCCCCGAAGCGTCGGGGCTATGCAACTCAAAAAAGCCTTCAAATGGTCACAAAACCACTAATTTTCGCCTCAATCCAAAAAATTTAAATGAGTTCAATTATTACTAAATAAGGTAATAGTAATAACTGTGCCAAAATAACACTTTTACAAAGAAGATGAAAAGACTTTAAGATAGAATTATAAAGAAGTAATAAACTATTTTAAAAAACGACTATGCCAGCTTTCGCTTGCTGGAACTTCCCAGTTTTCTTTAAATTCAGCAATAGTATTAACTAAATTATTAAAGACAATGGTATTTTTTGATACCGCTTTGTCCTTAGCCATCTTTCTAAAATCGGTAAGTGTTTTATAGGCTACGTATTCGCCTTGTTTATAAGATACATTCATTTTATCCATTAAATCAACATTATAATCTTTCTCTAATTGTTGAATAAAATGAACTGAAGCATCAATAGAACACCCTGTAGCAGCATTTAAGTTTTGATTTAAACCAATAACTGTAAACCGCTTATATTTAATTAAATAACCAGATTGTAAATCGCTGCCATGTGCTGTCCAGTTTTCGATAAAGGTATCAAGTTTAGACTGAATGTCTTCAAGTTCTGTTTCAGTGAAGGAACGATTTGCTTGGTATATCCAAACACGTGATTCTTCGGGCAATGTATTAAAATCTACTAGCATGCTTTGGTTTACTTTTTACGATTAACGATTTTTGATTCACTTTTTACGAGATGTTTCGACTGCGCTAAACATAACACATGAATTACAAATCCTGTGCATTAGCAATAAGTTCCGCAATATCCATAACGGCAACATCACTTTCCTTTTCTTTTGCTTTTATACCATCCGTCATCATGGTATTACAAAACGGACAACCCGCTGCAATGATTTCTGGTTTTACATCTAAAGCTTGTTCAGTACGTTCAATATTTACTTCTTTATTACCTTTTTCTGCGTCTTTAAACATTTGGGCTCCTCCTGCGCCGCAACATAAGCCGTTGCGCTTGCAATTTTTCATTTCTACTAATTCTGCTTCAAGCTTTTGAATTAACTCACGTGGTGCTTCATAAACATTATTAGCACGCCCTAAATAACAGGGATCGTGAAACGTAATACGCTTACCTTTATATTTTCCACCCTCAATAGTTAAACGCCCTTCATCAAGTAAGGTTTTTAAAAACTGCGTGTGATGCATCACCTCATAATTACCTCCTAATTCAGGGTATTCATTTTTTATGGTGTTAAAGCAGTGTGGACAAGCCGTTACAATTTTTTTAACTTCATAAGCATTTAAAACCTCAATATTGGTTACGGCTTGCATTTGAAATAAAAACTCGTTTCCAGCGCGTTTTGCTGGATCGCCCGTACAACTTTCTTCAGTGCCAAGAACTGCAAATTCTACATGGGCTTTATTTAAAAGTTTAACAAACGCTTTTGTTATTTTTTTTGCTCTATCATCAAAACTACCGGCGCAACCTACCCAAAATAAAACTTCCGGTTGTTTGCCCTGAGCCATAAATTCGGCCATTGTTGGTACTTTTAGTAATTCGCTCATTCTTTAAAGTTTATGAGTTTATGGTTTAAAAGTTTATGAGTTATTCGTTTAGATTTTTTATAAACTACTAAACTAAAAACTTCTAACTCAATTTTTTTATTCGTTTTTCCAGTTTAACCTATCCATTTGATTGTATGGCCAGGGTGCACCGTTATTTTCTATATTGGTCATCATATTATTTAACTCAACTGGTGCTGCACTTTGCTCCATCACTAAATAACGGCGCATTTCTAAAATGATTGATAACGGATCGATACTTACCGGGCAAGCTTCAACACAGGCATTACATGTGGTGCAAGCCCAAAGCTCTTCACGTGTGATATAATTATCGAGAAGCTGTTTTCCATCGTCTTTAAACTCTCCTTTATTTGCATCAATGTTTTTACCAACTTCCTCTAAACGGTCCCTGGTGTCCATCATGATTTTTCTAGGCGATAATTTCTTTCCTGTTTGATTCGCAGGACATTCGCTTGTACAACGCCCGCACTCGGTACAGGTATAAGCATTTAACAAACTTACCCAACTTAAATCTTGTACGTCGCTCGCGCCAAATTTTGCGGGCACTTCATTTTCTGCTCCCGCTGGTGGCGCAGCAAATGGATCGATATTTGGATCCATCATCATTTTAACTTCCTTGGTTACAGCCTCAACATTGTTGAACTGGCCTTGAGGTTTTAAGTTGCCAAAATAGGTGTTTGGGAATGCTAATAAAATATGTAAATGCTTTGAAAAATAGAGATAATTTAAAAATATAATAATGCCAGTTATATGAAGCCACCACGCACCTCTTTCGATAAAATGAATTGTACTTTCTGATAATCCTGAAAACCAGGGTTCGATAAATTGACTGATGACGTTTCCGGAATTCATGGCTTGAAAAGACGAATCTGTAGCGTTCATAACCAAAAATAACGTCATTAAAACCATTTCAAAATACAAAATGTAATTGGCATCGTTTTTAGGCCAACTGGTCATTTCACTTTTCCAAAAACGAGCTAGTTTTATTATATTTCGTCTTGTCCAGAACAAAATAACTGAAACAAATACCAAGACTGCTAAAATCTCAAAAGAACCAATGAGGAATCCGTAAACAGATTCTGGCAATACTTTTAAACCGATTCTGTGTGTACCAAAAATACCGTCAATTATGATTTCTAAAACCTCAATATTGATGATTATAAAACCAACATAAACAATAACATGCAGGAGACCAGCAATAGGGCGACGCACCATTTTACTTTGCCCTAAAGCTATCATCGCCATCTTTTTCCAACGTTGCGATTTGTTATCGCTTACATCTGCTTCCTGCCCGAGCTTAATGTTACGGATAAGTTTTTTTACATTTTTAGCAAAATAACCTATACCCGCAATTAATATGATTATAAAAAGTATATTAGGCAAATAATCCATGTCAATTAGTCTTCATCTTTTATTTCGTTTCCTTCCGCATCATACCGTTTTGGTTTTTTTCCGAAAAGAGAGAAATGAACATAGCGCTTAGGGTTTAGCTTCATATCTTGCAGCAATTGTTCAAGTTGTAAACTAGCACCTTCTAAATTATTGTACAAGCCATCGTCTTTAAGTAATTTACCCATGGATCCGTCACCATTTTCTAGACCTGCAATTATTGTATTGAACTTATTAAGTGTAGATTCAAGATTCTTTATGGTTTCGCTTAAATTGGCGTTAGCAATTTCTTCACTTGTTTTAGATAAATTTTCAGATATCTTATCGACATTTGAAAAAGTATTATTTAATTTTTCTTTATTAACACTCACAAGCTCATCCATAGATTTTGAAGTGTTTTTAAAGTTTCTAACAATTTCATTTAGATTACTAACCGTTTCCCTGAGGTTCGCTTTGGTTTTTTCATCAAATACCTGATTTACGTTACTTAATAAACTATCAGCACCTACCATCATGATTTCAATTTTTTCTTGTAAAGGTGTCAGTCTTTTATTTACTAATTCTGTTAATCCGGGCTTTACTGTCCCTTTTAGTGTCGCTTCATCCTTAGCCTTTTCTGCGCCATCAAAAGCGGGAACTATAGCGATTGCTTTTCCACCAATTAAGCCTGTTTCATAAAGTTCGGCTGTACTGTTTTGTGAAAATTCAAATTCACTATCTACTATAAGTTGTACCAAAAGCTTTCCTGAACCATCGCCTTTAAAACTTAAGTCGATAACTTTACCAACGGGCAATCCATTAATGGTAACTGGAGTTGAAGCGGTTAAACCTTCAACATTATCATAAACGGCATAAAAAGTTCTTGAAGAACCAAGTAAATTTTGACCTTTAAGATAATTAAAACCAAAAATAAAAAGGAGGGTTCCTGAAATAACTAATAAAGCAACTTTAACTTCTTTTGATATTTTCAAACTATGTGTATTAGATTAACAAATTTAAAATAAATTTAAAAAAGAACTCACTTAATTTGTGGTTGTTTTTAAAGCATCCGTTAAAGATATCTTTTTATCGTCTTTAAATGCTACAATAAAACTATTATTATAGCCTTTGCCTTTTACTACTTCCGTAAGTTTTTGTGTTTCGTCATAATCTGAAGTACAGCCATAATAGTATTTATATAAACTACCTTCTTTAATTCTTGAAATATCATTTAATCCTTTAAAATTGTACGACTCTGTTTCCAATAGTTTAGAACTTGCTGCTATTTGCACTTTAAATACAATAGCGTCAGAAACAGCATCGATAGTCTTTGAAGTGGTGATTTCAATATTGGTATCTTCATAAACAAAATCGCCAACATTACTATCTAAAGACACTTTATAATCTAATATAGCTTTGGCAATTGACGTAGAAATTTGTTGTTGCCCTTTTTTAGAATTTAAGTAAGCGCCTTCATTTTTATTGGTTACAAAACCCGTTTCTATTAAAACACTAGGCATTGCGGTTTGATGAATTACCCATAAACTAGCCTGCTTAACACCTCTACTTTTACGCTTTAAGCTATTTGCAAAATTATTTTCTATTAAACTTGCCAATAAGATACTTTGATCTGTATACTCCTCCTGCGCCAATGTTACTCCAATTAAGGATTCGGGAGAGTTAGGATCAAATCCTTCATAATGTTTTTCATAATCATCTTCTAAAAAAATAACCTCGTTCTCTGCCTTGGCAACCTCAAAATTTCTATTCGTATTACCAACATCCAAAACATAGGTTTCTGTACCGTAAGCTTGTGTATGATGCGCATTGCAATGAATAGAAACAAACAAATCAGCATTCGCTTTATTAGCCATTTTTGGTCTATCTTTTAACTCAATAAAAACATCTGTTTTACGGGTGTAAATAACTTTAATATCAGGATTTTTTTCAAGTTGTTTACCAACTTCTAAAGCTATCTTTAAGGCAATATCCTTTTCTTTAAATCCGTACTTAGATGGTTTTCCTGGGTCTTTTCCGCCATGTCCTGCATCAAGTACTACAATAAACTTCTCTTTAGTGGTTAATTGATCTCCATTAACAAAAGACGAAAATGTTAATACTATTATAAAAGATACGAAAAGTAATAATGTGTTCGTTTTCATCTGGTATATTGGGTTGTTTTTAATCGATTTTATGCAATATCAACAATTTGATAATAAATGGATATTATTGACCTAACGACTAAAAAACTCGGTTTATTTTAATTTTTAATTTTTAATTTTTAATTGAATAATAAATCAATCACAAAAAAATATATGTAATTTTGGCTTTTCAAAAACCGAGCCATACTTTTACAAAAATACATTTAAAAGCGTTGCGTAAACAACTTTAAAATACTTTTTGCATTAAGTTTTACAGTGTTTATTAACACGTTTAGCTTCGCCCAGGATATCAAAAAACCAATAGATTCCATTAAACCAAACTTAAAGGATGCTGTTATTATTAAAACTGACAGTGTAATTAATCCTTTAACCACTGAAAAGGCTCAAGATTCTACTCTAACGGATTCCATTAAACCTAAAAAAGAACTTTTGGAAAACATTGTAGACTATCATGCTGTTGATTATACAAAATTTAACCAAAAGCAACATAAACTATACTTGTATAACGAAGCCGTTATAGATTATGGCGATATGAATATTACTGCTGGTAGTATTGTAATTGATTATAACTCGAATACAGTTTATGCAAAAGGTATAACAGATTCTATTGAAGGTTATGTTCAAAAGCCTGTATTTACACAAGGCGGGAATGTTGTTGAACCTGACTCTATTGTTTTTAATACAAAAAGCAAAAAAGCGCTTATTTATAAATCGAAAACAGAACAAGGTGAAGGTACCGTAGTAGCATCGATTACAAAAAAAGAAAATGATTCTGTTTACTTTTTAAAGAATGCGATATACACTACAGCCGAAGATCTTGAAGATCCTGAATATTATATTAAACTAAGAAAAGCCAAAGTTGTGCCGGGGAAAAAAATTGTAACTGGATTAGCCAACCTTTTTATTTATGATGTACCAACACCCATTGGGTTGCCTTTTGGATTTTTCCCACAAACCGAAAAACATACATCGGGAGTTATAATTCCTAGTTTTGGTGAACAAAACGATAGAGGTTACTTTCTGCAAAATGGTGGCTATTATTTTGCCATCAGTGATTATATGGATTTAGCTGTTTTAGGCGATTATTATACCAATGGCAGTTATGGTATGCGATTAGAAAGCTCATACAAAAAACGCTATAAGTTTAGTGGTAATTTAGCTTTTAGATATGAAAATTTAATAACTAGCGAACTGGGATTTCCAGATTATGCAAAATCAACTATTTACAATTTGAGGTGGTCGCACAGTCAGGATTCAAAATCCAATCCAAGTTCAAGGTTTTCTGCGTCTGTTAACTTAGGTAGTAGTACTTATTTTCGTTCATCGATCAACCAAATTAATACGGGTGCTTTTTTAAATAATACACTTGCCTCATCTGTTTCGTATTCTAAAACCTTCCAAGGTGAGCCACAAGTTAATTTTAGCATGACGGCTACACATTCGCAAAACACAAATACCGAACAAATTGATATGACATTACCTACTTTTCAAGGTACAGTAGGTAGAATATTTCCGTTCGCCTCAAAAGTAGGTTCAAAAAAAGGGATTATACAAAATATAAATTTACAATATAATGTAAGAGGAGAAAATAGAATTCAAACAACAGATTCCCTTTTCTTTAAAAAAGAAATGTTTGATGATGCCAAAGCTGGTTTTCAACACTCAATTCCTTTAAGTACAAACTTTAAGGTATTTAAATATTTTAGTTTAAGTGCAAGTACCAATTATAATGAAGTTTGGACGTTCAAAACTATTGAAAGAACCTTTGACCCTATTGAACGCACAACCGTAGATGAAGAAATTAATGGTTTTGATTCGTTTAGGACCTATAATTTTAGCACTAGTTTAGGCACCACTGTTTATGGTATGTTTAATTTTGAAAAAGAAGGTAAAGATAAAAAGATCAAAGCCATAAGGCATATTATGCGGCCTTCAATAAGTTATAATATCAACCCTGCTTTTGACCAATATTATGATACTTATGAAGTAATAAGTGCAGATGGCCTTACCACAAGTGATGTAGAATATTCCAGATTTGATCAAGGCATTTTTGGAACACCAAATAAGAATTTTTCCAGTTCTATGGGCTTATCGTTATCTAATAACATAGAGGCTAAAGTACGTGATAAAGATAGTACTGCTACCGAAGCTAAAAAGGTAATTTTATTAAACAATTTAAATTTTTCCACATCCTATAATTTTGCAGGCGATTCGCTACAATGGAGTCCTGTTAGAATGACTGGCAGCACGCAACTATTTGATAACCAAATGAGTATTAACTTTGGGGCCACATTAGACCCTTATGCCCTAGATAGTAACAATAATAAAATCGATAAATTCAATATCGATAATAACGGAAGTTTATTTAGATTAACCAGTGCAAACCTAACCACCAGTTGGTCTATTTCCAGTAAAAAAGGAGGCAAAAAAGATAGTGGAAATCTTAACCAACCCGAAGATGTGCTTCCAAAAGATTTAGATTATGCAAACCAACAATTTGGAAATGAAGAAGAGGACGATGAAGAAGAAGAAACCCCAAGTCAGCTGTACAATTATAAAGTCCCTTGGAGTTTGCGTATCGCTTATGCCGTGAATTATTCCAATAATAGGCGACAAAGTGAAATATCATCCCATTCGCTAATGTTTTCAGGCGATATACAATTGTCTGATAAATGGTCTGTTGGCGGGTCCTCTGGTTACGATTTAAAAAATGCAGGATTCACCTATACCCAATTGCGCTTTGAACGCGATTTGTTAAGCTGGCGTATGAATTTTAGTTGGGTTCCTTTTAGTGCGCGTAGTTCATGGAATTTCTTTATAGGTATAAAATCTAGTATTTTACAAGATCTAAAATATGAAAAACGTTTACAGCCAGATATTCAACTTTAAAACATAATAAAATGAAAAAAGTAATTACGACTACTAATGCTCCGGCACCTATTGGGCCTTATAACCAAGCTATTTTAAGTGGAAACACGTTGTACACTTCTGGTCAAATTGCTTTCAGCCCTAAAACTGGTTTACTAGTATTAGACGATATTAAAACGGAAACAGCACAGGTAATGCAAAATCTAGAAGCTGTTTTGGAAGCTGCCAATATGACTTTCGAGCATGTCATTAAAACATCCATTTTTATAAGTAATATGGATGACTTTGCGTTGATAAACGAAGTTTACGGAACTTATTTTAATGATGACACTGCGCCTGCAAGAGAAACTGTTCAAGTAGCTAGATTACCGAAAGATGTAAATGTTGAAATAAGTATGATTGCTGTTAAATAAAAGGTATTAAACCTCAGGGCAAGCCCTGAACCCTGAAAATCGACCCAAGGGTCGAGGTATTGATCCTAAGATCCCGCTGAAAAAGCGGGATTAGTTCAACTAACTATTTTGAATGCATTGCTACGCAATTTTTCAAAATAGAGTTTCACTAATAAATTTTAAGCTGAAGTATTTTCTTTATTAGCGTATTTAATTAACAAATCTTTAAGTTTAGTAACCTCAATAGGTTTTGATAAAAATTCATCTATTCCTGCAAGTTTTGCATGCTCAATGTCTTTTTCAAAAGCACCAGCAGAAACCCCTATTATAGGCGTGTTGTTTTCTAAATACTTTTCTGTTTCCTTTATTGCTTTTGTCGCTTGATAGCCATCCATATCCGGCATGTAAATATCCATAAAAACCATATCAAAATCTAAAATCTTATATAACTCCAAAGCCTCTAAACCATTTTTTGCAAACGTACAATCGGCACCTTGTTTTTCCAATAAAAACTTAATAACCTGTTGATTCATCCTATTATCCTCAGCCACCAGAACATTAAATTTTTCTTGTAATATAGGGTTGTTTTCAATCTGTTCCGCTTTTATATTAAGTGTCTTTTTTAACTGTAAGCTAAAATAAAAGGTCGAGCCTTCATTTTCCTTACTTTCCAATTTAAGTTCGCCTCCCATTAATTCCACAAGTTCGCGAGAAATTGACAACCCTAAACCACCGCCTCTATAGTCTTTAATTGTAGTTGGATTATAAGGGGTAGAACTGTTAAGGAAATGTTTTACTTCATCCGATCGCATTCCAACCCCTGTGTCCTTAATATAAAAAGTAACAATTTGATACTCATCAATTTCAACCGTTTGATCAACAATTACTGATATTTTACCTGAGTTTGTAAACTTAATAGCATTATTAATCAAATTAATTAAAACCTGTTGTATTCTAGCTGAATCTCCTAGAACTGAAAATTTACTGGTTTCCTCTGATAAAAATTTAAAGTCAAATTCCAATCCTTTTTCCCAAGCTTGATATTCGAAAATCTTAAAAAGATGTGATAAATCTGATTTTAAATCTATTGCCAACAAATTCAACTTAATATCTCCCGCATCAACATCAGCATTATCGGTAACCATATTTACCAGTTGCAATAAATGCTTTGAGGAATATTCAGCAATCTCAACCTGTGCTTTTTGATCACTATCCAAATTTGTTTGATTAAGCATGTTTAACATCCCTAAAACCGTACTAAGTGGTGTACGGATTTCGTAACTCATGTTTGCTAAATAAACAGATTTGTGGTCTGCTCTTTCATTGGCTTCTTCGAGATTTTTTTTTAGCTCATCTATGCGCTCGTAATTTTTGGATTTTATTAAATCATTTTTTAATTGATTCTTAAAAAAATATTGAAGTACAAAAACTTGAATAATAGCTAAGGCAAATAAAATAAGAACCAATATTTTTAAATCAATCACCTTTTCAACAAAGCCATATCCTGAAAAAAGAATAATAGCCATTGAAATAAAAATAAAGACCGCTAATAACCTTCTTTTTTTTATAGTTTTGATAGACTTTGGGAGAAAACTCATTTATAAGCACATTTAAACAAACTTATCCATAATTATATTAATTAGCAAAACTATTATGTGTATTTAACTGTTATAAGTAATTTCAAATTTCACTACTTTTCAAATTCAAAAATTGTACTTTTAATAATCACAATTAAATAATATATGCGAATAGAATACGATATAAAATTAGGGTTTAAGGATGTTATGATTAGACCAAAAAGATCGACTTTAAAAAGTAGATCGGAAGTTAATTTAGAACGCCATTTTAAGTTTTTACACAGTCCGTTTACTTGGACTGGAATTCCAATTATAGCAGCAAATATGGATACTGTTGGCACCTTCGACATGGCAAAAGCACTTGCGGAAAATAATTTATTTACCACTGTTCATAAACATTATTCATTAACAGATTGGAATGTTTTTGTTTCAAGTTTGCCCGAAAAATACACTAATAATATTGCCGTAAGCACTGGTATCAGTAAAACAGATTCTGAAAAACTAGCAGCCATTATAAAGGCTGGTCCATCTTTGAAATTTATATGCATTGATGTAGCCAACGGTTACTCAGAGTATTTTGCGGATTTTGTAAAACAAACTCGAGATCTTTACCCAGAGAAAGTAATTATTGCTGGTAATGTTGTTACAGGTGAAATGGTTGAAGAACTTTTACTTTCTGGTGCTGATATTGTAAAAGTAGGTATTGGTCCCGGTTCTGTTTGCACAACGCGTGTTAAAACGGGTGTTGGCTATCCGCAATTATCTGCTATAATAGAATGTGCTGATGCGGCCCATGGTTTGGGCGGACAAATAATTAGTGATGGAGGTTGCGCAATCCCGGGTGATATCGCAAAAGCTTTTGGAGCTGGAGCCGACTTTGTTATGCTTGGTGGCATGCTAGCAGGACATGATGAAAGTGGTGGTGAAATAATTAAAAAAAATGGAGAGTCGTACCGAAAATTTTATGGTATGAGTTCTTCAATGGCCATGGAAAAACATGTTGGCGGCGTTGCCGAATATAGAGCTAGCGAAGGAAAAACGGTTGAAATTCCTTATAAGGGCTCCGTTGAAAATACACTTCAAGATATTTTAGGCGGTTTAAGAAGTACCTGTACTTATGTTGGTGCGTCCCGTTTAAAAGAATTGACCAAACGCACTACCTTCATTCGTGTTAATGAACAGGAGAATAGAGTTTACAACTCATAAGGAGATCCTGTTCAATAGTTTCTGTTTTTAAGTTTTTGTTTGTTAATATTTAAATAATCAAAGATCTAATTTATTAATTTGCGATTTTGTATAGTCAAAACCTATAATCTTATTAATACTTATTCACTTTTATAATTTAAAGAACTTTTTAACTACAAAATAGATTATTTTTACTGTATCTTTTCCATTATAGAATCTCGAAAAAATAACCAATATATTTATGGCTTTAAAAATTGTAATCTCACATAAAACAATATACAAATACGATCGTCCTGTTTCTTTATCTCCACATATTTTCAGATTGCGACCTGCACCACATAGCAGAACACCAATTGAAGCCTATTCCATAAAAATTAAACCTGAAAATCAATTTTTCAACTGGCAACAAGACCCGTTTGGGAATTATTTAGCACGTTTGATTTTTCCAGAAAAAACCACAGAACTATCAATAGATGTTGAAATTATAGCCGATTTAAAAACCATAAATCCATTTGATTTTTTTGTTGAAGAATATGCCGAGGAATATCCTTTTGAATATACGGAGACTACAAAAAAAGAGCTTCAACCCTATTTAGAAATAACTGATAAAGGAAAGCTGCTTGAAGATTTTATAAAGACCATTGATTACACGCCAAGAAAAACTATTTATTTTTTAATTCATATTAATCAAAAGATATATGAATACTTAAATTATAATATCCGTATGGATCCAGGTGTTCAGTCCTGTGAGCAAACCCTGGAACAAAAAAATGGCTCTTGCAGGGATTATGCTTGGTTATTCGTGCAAGTATTAAGACATTTAGGTTTTGGTGCGCGTTTTGTGTCTGGGTATTTAGTACAGTTAAAATCCGATGAAAAATCATTAGATGGTCCCTCAGGTCCTGAAGAAGATTTTACAGATTTACACGCTTGGGCTGAAGTATATCTCCCTGGCGCTGGTTGGATAGGTTTTGATGCCACATCAGGTTTATTGGCCGGAGAGGGGCACATTCCTTTAGCCTGCACACCATCATTTGAAAGTGCTGCCCCTGTTTCTGGAATGACAGATAAATGCGAAACTGAATTTTTCTTTGAAAACTCCGTAACACGTATTTTTGAATCGCCAAGAGTTACAAAACCCTACACAGAAGAACAATGGAAAGCCATTTATAAACTAGGTTTTAAAGTTGAAAAAGAATTACAAAAAGGTGATGTACGATTAACTATGGGTGGCGAACCTACGTTTGTATCTATTGACGATATGGAATCTCCTGAATGGAATACAGATGCTGATGGACCGCACAAACGGGAACTTGCAAAAAACCTTTCAGCAAGATTGTATGAAGAATTTGGTCCAGGTGGTGTTTTGCATCAAGCACAAGGAAAATGGTATCCAGGTGAACCGCTTCCAAGGTGGCAAATTGAAATCTGTTGGAGAAAAGATGGCAAGAAAATTTGGCATAATAAAAAGCTATTATCGCTTTTTGCTGATGAACATGAAATTCCTAAAGATGCCGACAAGCAATTTTTAGAGACCTTAACAAAATACTTAGGCGTTACCAATAAACATATTATTCCAACATACGAAGATGCGTTTTACTTTCTTTGGGAAGAAGGCAAATTACCTTTGGATATCGATCCTACCAAAGAAGACGGTACGATGTTGGTTAAGGATA
>CAXBID010000060.1:0-16969 GCA_963975495.1 uncultured Flavobacteriaceae bacterium
TGGTTTTCGTAAAAATCCTCAAAATAGTTTTTGAAGAAATAAAGCTCCCTTTTTTTATTCATTTAGCAAATATACAAAAAGTAGTCCAATTAGACAACTTTTCGGTTTTTTCAGTATGAAGCACAACTCTTTACATATGGAATAAAAATACACATTATCCCTCAATTATTTTCGGGATAATAGGAATTTTTGTTTTAGTTTTACTGTTTATTGGTTTACGGGTATTCCGCGTTAGGGATTGCAGAGGAAATCCTTTTGTGAGGCACGAACAAAAGATTGTAACGAAAAGCCCGACCCTTTTGGGTAACGCCCAACTTTTTATAATAATTTTGATGGTTTTAATGAGATTGCCATATCGAGCAAAATCGCATGATTCGCATTGGAGAAATTCTACTAGTTTATTGCAAAAATGGCACTTAGCTTAAACGTAGGGATGGTAACTTTAAACTTTTTTGTGGTGGTAAAGTTTACCATACTGTAATGCCCTTGCATAGCGCCAAAAGGCGATGTGAGTAAGCAACCTGAAGTATAAGTGTGCGATTCGCCAGGTTTTAAAACGGGTTTTTTGCCAATAACGCCTTCGCCAGATACGGTTTCATCATTATTCAGTGCGTCCATAATTTCCCAGTGGCGCGCGTTAAGCTGCACAGAGTCTTTGCTTTGATTTTCAATGGTTACGGTATAGCCAAAGGCATACTGTATTTTATAATTTTTATAAAACGAGCCTTCGTAGGTGGTTTCTACCGAAATTTTTATGCCTCTTGTTACTTGTTGAACCATGTTAACTATTGATGTGTAATGTAATTACGCATGCTAAAATAATAAATATTAAGCGGTTAGCTATACATTTTTACGTAATTGAAGGAAATATTAGTTGAAATGCAGCTTTTAGTTGGTTATGTTGGTTGACGATAGCTCGTTAAAGCCAACAATCCTGTCGTATCGTGCTCCCAAATCTCTATAATACACCAATACTTTGTAGTTGTTTTCGGTTTGCCAAAAGTTTCCGCTTATTCTGCCTTCATCTAAACTACCATCCTTATTTACTACTACGTATTTATAGTTGTAAAACCCTTGCTTTAGTTTAAAGTTGGTTTCATAACGCCCCGTATCGTAATTGTATAGCATTTCATTATAATTATCTAAAGCATAATTATTGTAATTGCCATAAACGTAAATACGCTCGCCGTTGGTTAATTCAGGATAATTTAAGGTAAAATGTACTTGGGTGTAATCGGCCTCAATTGAAATATCATCTCTATCCAATGCTGTTATTTTAAAACGGCCATTAATATCTGGATTAAAGGTGTATGGCGAATTGGCTCTGGAGCGATTGGCGAATAAATAGCTGTGATAAATATCGTTAAGTTCTATAAATTGAACACCCAGAGACGCTGTACGAACATCTTTGGTTTCAAAGAACAAATACTCATTGCCTCCAGGGAAAGCGGTTTCGTTTACATACCTATATATTAACTTATCACCGATGGTATATTGTGGTTTTATGTTTTTTATGGCGGTATTTAAATTTCTATTTTGAATGATTAGTGCTTTAACTGTTTGTAACGGATTATTTAATTTATTGCCTCCGTAAATTTCTAGGTCTACGGTTTGCATACTTTCAATGGTGCTTACATCGCGAGAGCGTTTTATGCTTATTCCGGGTGTAACCAAATCTTCGTAAATCATGAATTTTCTAGAGAAAACTAGATTATCACTGCTATCGTGAATAGAAAGAATATAATTTCCTGATACTTTCAATCCTTTAGTCTGTTGGTTTGGGACGGAAAGTGTGTAATGCGAATACAATTGAAATGTATTGAAAGAATTTCGGTAATTAAAAACTCTAAAATTATCAACACCCAATAAAAATTCTGGTCTTACAAGTTGAGATTCTGTCCAGTCGTAATTGTAATGTTCAATTTTATAATAAAAATCGGGCTCATTATTTACAAGTGCATCAAATTCCAAATAAAATGTTTCGCCGAGTTTTATAATGGGAAGCTCGCCCAAATCGCTACTGGCACTTTTGAAGGTTATTGATTTTATATAATCGGGCGGATTGACTTCTTCTACTTGCGCGAAAGCAAAAGATGTAAAAAACACAAATAGATAAGAAAGCTGTTTTAAATTCATTTTTAATTGCATGGAAACAAATATAATCAAAATCCATACCCCAATTTATTTATATTGTTTATAATCATTATAAATAAAAAAGATATGATTTTTTGAAAAATATATTGGTATTAATTCGTATTTTTGCAGCGATTTTTTGGACAACTAATTTCAATAAAAAAAATATGTCAAACGACATTCGAATTAAAAAAGGTCTAGACATTAAACTTAAAGGTGAAGCTGAAAAAACCATTGAAAATGGGGCATTAAGCAACTTTTATACCTTAAGACCTGAAGATTTCCACGGCATTGTTCCCAAACTTGTAAAAAAAGAAGGCGCAACTGTAAAAGTGGGTGAGACTGTTTTTTACAATAAAGACATTGAAAGCATGAAGTTTGTGTCTCCGGTGTCTGGTGTAGTTATAGAAGTTACACGTGGTGAGAGAAGACGAATCATGGCTATTAAAATTGAGGCTGATAAAACACAGACCTCAGTAGAACATGGTAAGTTTAATGTTGAATCTGCTGATGCAGAAGCAATAAAAGCACATTTATTAGCTTCGGGCTGCTGGCCATTTGTAAAACAACGTCCGTATGACGTTATTGCAAACCCCGAAAAAACACCAAAAGCTATATTTATTTCAGGATATGCTAGTGCACCCTTGGCAGCGGATTTAGATTTTACTTTGAAGGGTAAAGAGGTTGAATTGCAAGCTGCTGTTTCTGCTTTAGGTAAATTAACAGAAGGTGGTGTGCATATTTCTACGGGTACTTCAAATTCACCACTTGCTGGCTTATCTGGCGTTACTATTCATAAAGTTTCAGGACCACACCCGTCAGGAAATGTGGGTACTTTAATTAATAAAGTAAATCCTGTAAATAAAGGAGAAGTAGTTTGGACGGTAAATGCGCAAGACTTAGTGATTATAGGTGAACTGTTACTGACAGGGAAGTTTAATGCGGAACGTATTGTAGCTTTAGTTGGTTCTTCAGTTGAAAAACCTAGATATTTCAAAACTAAAATTGGTAGTGAAATTGCTACTATTATATATGATAAAGGTGTTTCTAAAGATGGAAATGATCGTGTTATTTCAGGAAATGTTTTATCAGGAAAACAAATAACACCAGATGGCTATTTAGATTATTACAGCAATGTGGTATCTATAATTCCAGAAGGCGACGATTATGAGTTTTTTGGATGGAATAAACCCATATTTGATAAAATATCAACATCAAGAGCTTTAACCTTTTCTTGGTTAAACCCTAAGAAAGAATATGATTTAAATACCAATACAAATGGTGAGCATCGTGCTTTTGTGCTAACAGGTGTTTACGAAGAAGTGTTCCCTTTGGATATTTACCCAATGCAAATCTTAAAGGCATGTATGTATCAAGATTTAGATGAAATGGAAGCTTTAGGTATGTACGAAGTTGCACCAGAGGATTTTGCGTTAACGGAGTTTGTATGTGTGTCCAAACAACCACACCAAAAAATAATTAGAGCAGGATTAGACCTAATGCTTAAAGAAATTGGATAATTATTCAATTTAGGTAGGAAATTGAAAAATGTAACAAATTATTCTTTGAGGAACGAAATGAAAAATAACATTTTATTCATAGAGCAAGAGAAATGAAAAACGACTTTTTATTTATTGAGCGAAGAGAAATGAAAAATATAACAGATGAATTTAAAGACTAGATTACATATTTTAAAAAGAAAGTTTAGAGGTAAAAAGATGGCACCTGCTTTTAATGCACTTCATACGTTTTTATATTTGCCAAATGAAACCACTCATGGTGGAACTCATATAAAAGTGGCTGATGATTTAAAGCGTACCATGAATACAGTGATCTTAGCACTTATTCCGTGTTTGATCTTTGGGATGTTCAATGCAGGTTACCAACATTACTTGGCATTGGGAGACATAGAAAGAGCCGTTGGGTTTTTTAGTTCTGAGTTTTGGAACTTAGCTAACTTTACCATTGGTTTCTGGAAAATTTTACCATTGGTTATTGTGTCTTATGGTGTTGGTTTAGGTATCGAATTTATTTTTGCCATAATTAAAGGACACGAAGTAGAGGAAGGTTATTTGGTTACTGGAATGCTCGTGCCACTTATTGTACCTATTGATATTCCGCTGTGGATGCTTGCCGTTGCCGTAGTCTTTGGCGTTGTAATTGGTAAAGAAGTATTTGGTGGTACAGGAATGAACATCCTAAATCCTGCCTTGACCATTCGTGCATTCTTGTTTTTCTCTTATCCAACGTGGATGAGTGGTGATAAAGTTTGGGTTGAAGGTGCTGTTGAGAGAGCCAATGAAATTGCGGCTGGCGCAAACCTAGATGCTATTTCTGGCGAGACCATTCTTGGAGGAATCGCTCAAAATAACCCAATTACACATAGTGTTTTGGAAATGTTTTACGGATTTATTCCTGGCTCTGTTGGAGAAACCTCAACATTATTAATAGTGTTGGGCGGACTATTCTTAATCTTTACAAAAATAGGGAGTTGGCGCATCATGTTGTCATCAGTTATTGGAGCTATAGTTATGGGACTTATTTTTAATGGAGTAGTTGATGCTGGATGGATTGGACAAGGAAGTAAGTTTTATGGTTTAATGAGTACCGAATACTGGCACCATTTATTAATAGGAGGTTTGGCATTTGGTATTGTATATATGGCAACCGATCCTGTAACAGCATCGCAAACCAATAGAGGAAAGTGGATTTATGGGTTTTTCATAGGATTCATTTCTATTATGATTCGTGTATTCAATCCAGCATACCCTGAAGGCGTCATGCTTGCCATTTTATTAATGAATGTATTTGCACCAACTATAGACCATTATGTGGTGCAAGGAAATATAAAACGAAGAATGAAACGTGTTAAGGTGAAAACGGCTTAAAGTTATAAGTGCCTAAAGTGCGCTAAAGTATTTAAAGTTTTTGCAGCTATTGGAAACATTGAATATAAGAGGTTTTAAAAATAAGTTTATTAGCTTAGGAGAAACAAATGAAACTGATTACTGGCTCGAAATAATAGAAGAAATAAATTGGTCACATAATAATAAAATTAAAGACATTAGGAAAGAAGCAAAGGAGTTATTGGCAATATTTACGTCAATCGCGAGTAAACTTTAGATACTTAAAAATGGAAAAGAGAATAGATAAAAATTCATACACCATACTATTTGCCATAGGCATGGTAATAGTAGTAGGCTCATTATTGGCATTTGCTGCAGCCGGATTTAAAGATAGAATTGACGAAAACAAGCGTATAGAAAAGCAACTTAATATTTTGTACGCCATGGGAGTTAATGAAAATGAAGGCAACGATATGAGCTTTGTTTCTAAAGATAAGGTTGGCGACGAATTTTCAAAATATATAACCAAGCAACTCATTATACAAGGTGATGAGATAACCGAAGATGAAAATGCTTATTTGTTAGACCTTAAAAAAGAGCATAACTTAGCAAAAGATCCTAAACATGAAAGACGATTGCCATTACTTATAGGTGAAAAAGAAGGAAAAACATTTTACATCGCGCCAATTAGGGGAAAAGGTCTTTGGGATGCCATTTGGGCATATATCGCCATGGATAAGGATATGGTGATTTTAGGCGCATTTTTTGACCATAAAGGCGAAACAGCTGGATTGGGAGCAAATATTAACCAGCGTTTCTTTATGGACGATTTTATTGGCGAACATTTATTGGGTCCAAATGGCGAATTTAAAGGCATCAACGTATCAAAATCAAATGCAGACCCAAAAAATATTGATAAAACAGATAATGAGGTAGATGCTATTGCAGGAGCAACCATAACAGGTAATGGCGTAGCAGCAATGATAAAATCTGAATTGAAACTGTACCTGCCTTATTTTAAGAAGTTAAAAGAGTAAAAAGTACTTGAAGTATTAAAATGCCTTAAGTATTTAAAGTTTAAAAATAAAATTAGAACCAGTTTAGCTAAAGCAAGTGAGACCGATTATTGGTTAGAAATTATTGAAGAATTAAATTGGATAAAAAAAGAAAACATAAGTAAAATTAGAAAGGAAGCCAAAGAATTATTAGCAATTTTCACATCCATTGCAAGTAAACTTTAGGCACTTAAAACGTAAGACACTTAAAACTTAAAAAAAAAATTATGGGACTTCTATCTAAAAAAGACGCCGCATTAATCAAAGACCCTTTGTTTGATAACAATCCGGTAACCATTCAAGTACTTGGTATTTGTTCGGCCCTTGCAATTACCGCAGAGCTCGAAGCATCTATTGTAATGGCAATTGCAGTATTGTTTGTATTGGGAGTTGGTAACGTAATCATTTCATTAATGCGGAACATCATTCCTTCAAAAATCAGGATCATTGTCCAACTGGTTGTTGTTGCCACTTTAGTAATCATAGTCGATTTGGTGCTTAAAGCTTATGCCTATGAGCTCAGTAAGACCTTATCTGTTTTTGTAGGGTTAATTATAACCAATTGTATCATTATGGGACGTTTTGAAGCCTTTGCTTTAGCAAATAGTCCTTGGCAATCGTTTCTGGATGGTATTGGCAATGCAGCAGGTTACGGGATTATCTTGGTCATGGTAGGTTTTTTCAGGGAACTTTTAGGAGCAGGCACCTTATTGGGAATTCCAGTATTGGGAGACCCCATTGAAAAAACGGGATTATATAAATTGGGCTATGAAAATAACGGTTTTATGTTATTGGCACCAATGGCATTGATAACACTTGGAATTATTATCTGGGCACAACGCAGTAGAAATAAAGCTTTAATTGAAGACTAAAATTAGTATGCAGTTGGCAGTCGCAGTAGGCAGTTTAAAAAACTACTGAAGACTGAAAACTGAAGACTGAAGACTTAAAAAAAATGGAACATATAGAATTATTTTTAAAATCGATATTTATAGACAACATGGTATTTGCCACCTTCCTTGGAATGTGTTCTTACCTTGCAGTATCTAAAAAAGTAACCACAGCAGTCGGTTTGGGCGCAGCAGTCATTTTTGTTTTGGCAATCACAGTGCCTTTAAACTGGCTTCTGGATCAATATATTTTACAACCTGGAGCATTGACTTGGCTTGGTGAAGAATATGCAGCTTACGATTTAAGTTTCCTGTCATTCATACTTTTTATAGCAACCATTGCAACTATGGTACAACTGGTAGAAATTGTTGTTGAGAAGTTTTTACCTTCATTGTATAATTCATTAGGGATTTTCTTACCGTTAATTGCTGTAAACTGCGCAATTCTTGGAGGGTCATTATTTATGCAGTCCCGAGAAATTCCGACCCTAGGTTTGTCAACAGTGTATGGGGTTGGTTCTGGAATAGGGTTCTTTTTAGCAATTCTAACAATTGCAGCCATTCGTGAAAAAATTAGATATTCTAATGTACCACCAGCGTTAAGAGGTTTAGGGATCACGTTTATTATCACTGGATTAATGGCCATTGGATTTATGAGTTTTGGTGGTATGTTAACTGGAGATGACGAAGAAGTTAAAGAAGAAAAAGTCGTAAAAATCGATTCTGAAGACGATAAAACACAAGAGCATACAGTGGACATTGAGCGTAGTCAAAATATAGCTAACAATACAAAAGCAAATGAATAGCATGATATTAGCCGCAAGTACTTTAGGGACTGTAATAGCAACTATAGTTGCATTTTTAATTGTTACGTTATTATTGGTAGCGTTGTTATTAGTTGTTAAGCAAAAATTATCACCATCTGGCCCTGTAAAGATCAGAATTAATAATGAAAAAGAAATTGAAGTAGCCTCGGGTGATACTTTGTTAACAACTTTAGGCGCACAAAAAATATTCTTGCCATCTGCATGTGGAGGAGGAGGTACTTGTATTCAATGTGAGTGCCATGTTTTGGAAGGCGGAGGAGAAGCTTTACCAACTGAAACACCTCATTTTACCAGAAAAGAATTACAACATGGCGCACGTTTAGCATGCCAGGTTAAAGTAAAGCAGGACATGGAAATCACCATCCCAGAAGAGGTTTTCGGGATTAAAAAATGGGAAGCTACGGTTGTGCGTAATTATAATGTAGCCTCTTTTATAAAGGAGTTTGTAGTTGAAATTCCTGAAGATATGGGTTATAAAGCAGGAGGGTATATTCAAATTGAAATCCCACCATGTGAAATAAAATATGCTGATATGGATATTACTGCTCACCCAGAAGAACATGAAACACCGGATAAGTTTCAGGCAGAATGGGATAAGTTTGGTTTATGGCCTTTAGTAATGAAAAATACCGAAACAGTAGAACGCGCCTATTCAATGGCTTCTTACCCTGCTGAAGGACGCGAGATCATGCTTAATGTTCGTATAGCAACCCCACCGTGGGATCGAGCTAAAAACAGCTGGATGAATGTTAATCCTGGTGTGGCATCATCTTATATATTTGCACAAAAACCAGGAGACAAAGTAACCATATCAGGACCTTACGGTGAATTCTTTATTAATGAATCTGATAGCGAAATGCTTTATGTTGGGGGTGGAGCAGGTATGGCGCCAATGCGTTCGCATTTATATCACTTATTCAAAACTTTAAAAACAGGCCGTAAAGTTACCTATTGGTACGGAGGACGTTCAAAACGGGAGTTGTTTTATATCGATCATTTTAAATCTTTAGAAAAAGATTTTCCTAATTTTAAATTTTACATGGCACTTTCTGAACCTATGGAAGAAGATAATTGGAAAGTTAAAGAAGACATTGATGCTCCTGGAGATGGGTTTGTTGGGTTTATTCACAATTGTGTAATTGATAATTATTTAAGCAAACATGAATCGCCAGAAGATATTGAATTGTATTTCTGTGGACCACCATTAATGAACAAAGCGGTTCAAAAAATGGGTGAAGATTTTGGTATCCCGGATGAACATATCAGATTTGATGACTTTGGTGGGTAGGCAAAAAATTGTTGTACTACACTAGGTCCAGCATCTTATATAAGATTTTTTCTCAAATCCGTCAGGTTTTAAAAACCTGACGGATCTTCTTTTTAGTTAGTTTCAGAACCCTAAATAGTTGATGTTTCATAAGAAATTTGATAAGACAGTGCATGTTTTGGCTTATCATCTTTATACTCAAATAACCTGGTGTAATCCATAACATTGTCAACACCATCCAATTCACATAAAAAAGCGATAACGGCACTTAAACCGTTAAACAGGAGGTCTTTATCCGTAGGGTTTTTAGGTTTTTCATTTTTATAATGAAGTGGTAATTGGTATCCACAAGAATTCAGGAAAACATTTTCAATTTTTAGAAGTTCTAATGGGGTATATCCATTAAATTTTCTACCTAAGTTTTGGTGTACTTTTCCAATATAATTAAGTTTTAAACTACCGTGGGAATCTGAAAGGTGTTTCCAGCTATCAGTATTATCTAAAATATTGCCAACAGCACATTGTTTACAACATTCGGGGTGTAATTCATTATTATGAAAAGCATTGTATAATTTTGTGATAGCAAGTTCTAGACGTGTTGAAGTTTTCATAGTAAATATTTTTTTGAGATTAATTTACAAAAAATATCTAAATTATTAATATTATTTTTGCATAATGGGCAAACCACTTACAGAACAAGAACTTCACAATTTAGCTATGAACCATGTTGGAAAAGATTTAGAGCAACGGGGTTTTGAATTTATTGCTGTTAATAGTAAGCTTAAAAAGCATCCACAGTTTGTTTGTATCGATAAAAACAAGCAATACTATTTTGTAATTGTTAGAGCGGTTATTTTACCGGAAAACCCAAATAATTATGATGTGGTTTGGATGGAGTCCTTTAAAAAACATGCCAGGGAAAAAGACGCTAAAGTGTTATACGCAGGAGTTGGTTTGGGGGGTATAAATACTGAGACGGGACCCATTTATTTGAATCAGGAATATTTATTGGAATACAATGGCATTCAAGTTTTAGAAACTCATTTAAACTAAAACGTCATTCCGAGCGGAGCGTGTGAATCTGTATAATAAGGATTAAAAGATGAAGATAAAAATAGCGTTAATCTTAACTGTTTTATTGTTAATTTCTTGTAAGCAAGAAGCAAATAAAGTTGAAGGTCAAGGTTTAAAAAACACAAAACTTGAAGGTTCAATTTTTGGAACGTTTTATCAGGTGACTTATGATTCTGAGGTTAATTATGAAAAGCAATTTGATAGTTTGTTTTTTGTAATAAATAAATCGATGTCAACTTATCAAGCAGATTCCGATATTTCAAAGCTGAATAGAAACGAAAGTAATGAAGTAGATAAACATTTTATTAAAGTTTTTGAAGCATCAAAAATTATTTACGAGGAAACTGAAGGTGCTTTCGACCCTACAATTGGAGCCTTGGTAAATGCTTGGGATTTTGGGCCAGAAGGAAAAATAGTGAATTTAGATAGTCTTAAAATTGATGCTTTAATGGAATCTGTTGGTTTTAACAAAGTTTCTGTTGTTGAAAATAAAGTAACCAAGCAGCCCAATACATTTTTAGATTTCAATGCCATAGCAAAAGGGTATGCTGTAGATGCTGTTGCAGATTTTTTAAGTAGTAAAAACGTTCAAAATTTCTTGGTTAATATTGGTGGTGAACTTAATGCTAAAGGAATAAATATTGAGAAGCAAAGTGGTTGGACTGTAGGTGTTGAAAACCCTAATTTTGATGGCACACAAAGTTGGGATAAAGTATTTGTTTTAAAAGACGCCGCTATGGCGACATCTGGGACTTATAGAAAATTTAAAATTGATGAAAACGGGAATCGGTATGCTCATATCATTGATACTAAAACGGGTTATCCTAGTAAGACAAACTTATTGAGTATATCAGTAATAGCGGAAGACTGTATGACTGCCGATGCTTATGCAACAGCTTTTAAAGCTATGGGAATTGAAAAAGTAAAAGTCTTTTTAAAATCGCACCCAGAGTTAAAAGTGTTTCTGATTTTTGAAAATGAAAATAAGGAATTTGAAACTTTAGCCTTAAATGATTTTCCTGAAAATTAACTTTAAACTCATTTTTGTCTTTGTAAATCTCTGTGAATTCTTTGTGTGTCTCTGCGGAACACACTAACAAAAGTATATAGGTAAAGATTAGTGAAAATCCGTAAAATTTGTTTCTAAAATCATTTATAAACCACAGGAATAATCTCGCCTTTCGCTAAACAGTATTTTGTAATTTTTTCTTCAGAAAACTCAGCAGTATAATCTACTTCGTCAACTTTAAAACCAATGCTTCTTAGTTTGTCAAAATAATCACGCCCGTAAACCCGAACATGGTCATATTGCCCAAATATTTTAGCACGCTCTTTTTTGTCTGTTATGGTATCATCCTCAAAAGTAATTTCTCTTGTTAAATCTTGCGGAATTTGAAGAATAGCCATGCCACTCGGTTTTAAAACGCGATACAATTCTTTCATAGCTTTTGTATCATCTGGAATGTGTTCTAAAACATGATTACATAAAATGACATCGAACTGATTATCATTAAAAGGAAGATTGCAAATATCGGCTTTCACATCGGCTAACGGAGAATTTAAATCGGTCGTTATATATTCCAGATTCTTCATATTTCTAAAACGCTTGTAAAAAGCCTGCTCCGGAGCGAAGTGTAATACTTTTAATTTAACAGAACCTGAAACAAGTTCAGATTGAAAGAAATCAGTTTTATTTTTGAGATATAACCACAATAATCTATGGCGTTCTAAAGAGAGCGTAGAAGGCGATAAGACATTATTCCGTTGATTTCCGTAACCATACGGTAAAAAGGTTTTAAAACTTTTGCCATCAATGGGATCAGTAAATTTATTGCCTCTCAAAAAGAATGCTAAAATGGGTCTAATAATATAACTAAGCCTTATTAATAAAGGTCTTGGAATTATATTAAGTATATATTTAAAGAGTTTTTTCAATATATTTCACTGAGTTACACAGAGAATTCACAGAGATTCACTGAGGTGTATTAATAAATCGTTTAATGCCACTTTTTAAAAGTTTGGTGTGGAAGTTTATTAATAACCCTAATGGGTAATTCCCTAATTTCATATAAGTTAATATTTGAGCAAAATGGACATCGGTAAAAGTTTCAACTGTCTTAAGTTCTATCACAATTTTATTCTCTACTAATAAGTCAATTCTATAGCCATAATCTAATTTTATATCTTTATATATTATGGGAAGAGCAATTTCTTTAGTAACTTTTAAATCTAAACGCTTTAACTCAAAAAGTAAACATTCTTGATATGCAGATTCTAATAATCCAGGACCTAAGGTACGATGTACTTCTATGGCAGCCCCTATGATTCGTTTAGTAAGATTATTATTCATTAATTTTCTCTGTGTATCTCAGTGAGTCTTCGCGTATCTCCGTGTTATAACTTATAATACTAAAGCTTTTTGACGAAACTCATCTTCCTCATTACTTTCAATACCTAAAACATCATAAATATACGCGAATGTTGAGAGTAATTCTGGCTTGCCATCAATTAGGGCTACGTCATGCTCAAAATGGGCACTGGGTTTATTGTCCAATGTAGTAATCGTCCAGCCATCTCTATGATGTTTAATGCGATGCGTACCCATATTAATCATGGGCTCTATAGCCACTACCATACCTTCAACAAATTTTTTCCCTCTGCCTCTTTTGCCGTAGTTTGGCATTTCTGGGTCTTCGTGCATTTTACTGCCTAACCCATGACCAACCAATTCCCTAACCACGCCATATCCATGATTTTCACAATATTTTTGAATAGCATATCCAACATCGCCCACACGGTTATTAGCTTTAAATTCCCGAATACCAACGTATAAAGATTCTTTAGTAACCTGAAGGAGCTTTTCCGTTTCTGGAGCAATTTTACCAACAGCAAAGGTATAGGCGTGATCGCCGTAAAAACCATTTTTTAAAGCACCACAATCAATAGATATAATATCTCCTTCCACCAATGGGTCACCATTAGGAAAGCCATGAACCACTTGTGTATTTGGGCTCATGCACAAGGTATTTGGGAAATCATATAAACCTAAAAAACCAGGAACAGCACCATAGTCTCTAATAAATTCCTCGGCAATTTTATCCAACTGAAGCGTGGTAACTCCAGGTTTTACGTACTTAGCCACTTCCCCTAGGGTTTTAGATACAATTAAAGCACTCTCACGCATTAATTCAATTTCTTCTCTGGTTTTTACTATAATCATATTTCAAAAATAATGGCAAAGATACTCAAAAAATAAAGTTTCAATAATTTTTATTGATATATGACTTTTGACAGTTTTTTTGAGTAGATTAACAAATAATTTTGTAAAAGTAATTCAGAATATCATGTATAAAAATGTAAATGCATCAGAGGCTGTAAAGGCCATAAAAAGTAACGATAGAGTTTACGTACAAGCTGCAGCAGCTGCTCCTCAGCTATTAATGAAAGCTATGGCAGATCGTTTTGAGGAATTAAAAAATGTTGAGGTTTGTCATTTACATGTTGAAGGCGAAGCACCCTATGCTAATCCAGATTTAAAGGAGAGTTTTCATGTAAACTCTTTTTTTATTGGTAATAATGTTCGCCATACATTAACTGCCGGAAATGGCTCTTATACACCAGTTTTTTTAAGTGAATTACCTTTGTTATTTAAACGAAATATTCTTCCGTTGGATGTGGCGTTAATTCACGTATCGGTTCCAGATAAGCATGGATATTGCTCTTTGGGAGTTTCGGTTGAAGCCACTTTAGCAGCTATTGATAATGCTAAAATTGTAATTGCCCAAGTAAATGAGCAAATGCCTAGAACCCATGGTGATGGTATAATACACTATACTGAAATTGATTTATTTGTTGAATGTAATGAAACTATACCTGTCCAAGCTTATACTACACCATCAGAGGTTGAAAGCAAAATAGGGGATTATGTGGCGAGTTTAATTGATGATAGAAGCACGTTACAAATGGGTATTGGGTCAATTCCAAATGCGGTATTGTCAAGACTTTCCAATCACAAAGATTTGGGGTTGCACACAGAAATGTTTTCTGACGGTGTTATAGATTTAATTTTGAAAGATGTTATTAATGGAAATTTTAAAGGAATAAGTCCAGGACGTGCTTTATCTACTTTTTTAATGGGATCTAAAAGATTATATGATTATGTTGATGATAACCCTTTTGTGGAAATGCGCGCTTCTGATTATGTAAATGATGTGTCAATAATAAAACAAAACCCGAAAATGGTTGCCATAAACTCAGCTATTGAAGTTGATGTAACAGGACAGGTTTGTGCGGATTCTATTGGTTCAAGAATGTATTCTGGTGTTGGTGGGCAAATGGATTACATCAGAGGGGCATCCTTAAGTGATGGAGGTAAAGCTATTATAGCATTACCATCAATAACTAAAAAAGGGATTAGTAGAATTGTACCATCTTTAAAACCAGGAGCTGGAGTTGTAACAACCAGAGCCCATGTTCATTATGTGGTTACAGAATATGGTATTGCCAATTTATATGGAAAAACGATAAAAGAGAGGGTTAAATCATTAGTAAATATTGCCCATCCAGACCACAGAGCGGCTATTGAAAGAGCTTATTTTGAATTGATTTAAAAAGGGTATTTGAACAACCTGAAAAACCCTTTTTTCTTTTCTGGAATTTGCGGGGTTTCATTGGTTAGTATTTGATAAATTTCACCCCAACCAATAAAACCACCAACGTTTCTGTCGTCAATAAATATATCAGCATGTATTTTACGACTGATTGATTCATGGTATTCTTCTTCTGCAAAACTTTTATTAACGGCATAAAAATGAATCCCATTTTTTTCACAGAAATTAACGGCTTCATCTAGTTTGTTACCACATCTATAGGTCCATAAAATAAGTCGATGCCCTTCTTCTTGTAACTTTTTTAGGGTTTCAAAAGCAAAAATTTGTGGTTTGCCAATCTTAGGGTAGGCATCTTCTACAATAGTGCCATCAAAATCTACAGCTATAATAAATGTATCGACGCTAAAAATCATTGTTAATTGTTGATTTGGGTTTTGTGCAAAAGTACGATTTATTTTCTTTTAAGGCTCTAAACTAAAGGATGCTGTGTCATGGATTTAGGTTGCTCAATTCCCATAAGTTTTAAAATAGTTGGTGCCATATTTCCCAAAATACCATCCTTAATTTCCTTTAATTCATTGTCGATTAAAATAACAGGAACAGGGTTTGTAGTGTGTGCTGTATTTGGTGAGCCATCAGGGTTAATCATAGTTTCACAATTTCCATGGTCTGCAATAAGCAATGTAGAATATCCGTTATCTAACGCCGTTGTAATAACATCTTTTACACATTCGTCAACAGCTTCACAAGCTTTTATAGCAGCTTCCATAACTCCAGTATGTCCAACCATATCGCCGTTTGCGAAATTTAAACAAACAAAATCTACTTCACCTTTTTCAAGTTCTGGAATTAGAGCATCTTTTAGTTCAAAAGCACTCATTTCTGGTTTTAAATCGTAAGTAGCTACTTTTGGGGAATTTCTTAATATACGTTGTTCTCCTTTAAAGGGTTCTTCCCGTCCGCCAGAGAAAAAGAATGTAACATGTGGATATTTTTCTGTTTCAGCAATACGGATTTGCTTTTTGTTATTCTTTTCCAATACTTCACCTAAAGTTTCGGTTAAGTTGTCTTTATTAAAAATGATATTTACATTTTTATAAGTGTCATCATAATTTGTAAGTGTTACATAATACAAATTAAGCTTATGCATGTTTTGTTCATGAAAATCTTTTTGAGATAAAGCTTCAGTTAATTCACGACCACGATCCGTTCTAAAATTAAAAAAGATAACCACATCATCTTCTTTAATATTAGCTATAGGGTTTCCAGACTCATCAACCATAATGATGGGTTTTATAAACTCATCAGTTATATCATTATCATAACTTTTTTGCATAGTACTAGTTACGTTAGTAGATTTTTCACCAACACTGTTTACTAAAGCATTATATGCTAATTTTATACGTTCCCAACGTTTATCCCTATCCATGGCATAATATCTGCCAGTAACGGTAGCTAATTTACAGTTAGATTTTTCCAAATGACTTTCAAGTTCAGTTAAAAACCCATAACCAGATTTTGGGTCAACATCCCGTCCATCTGTAAACGCATGAATGAACGTATTTTCTAATCCAAAATCATCAGCGGCATCAACTAAACCTTGTAAATGTTTAATGTGCGAATGCACACCACCATCGCTTAACAATCCTAAAAAGTGTACATCTTTATTGTTTTCTTTTGCATATTTGAAGGCATCAACCAATACTTTTTCAGTGTTAAGGGTTTTGTTCTCAACAGCTAAATTAACTTTCACAAGATCCTGATATACAATACGACCTGCCCCTAAATTCATGTGGCCTACTTCGCTATTTCCCATTTGTCCTTCTGGTAAACCAACATGCAAGCCATCTGTCCTTAAAGTTGCGAAAGGGTATTTTTTATATAAAGAATCTATAAAAGGCGTATTGGCATGATCGATTGCTGACACTTTTGGATCAGGTGAGTTTCCCCATCCATCAAGTATCATTAAGATAACTTTTTTGTTCATTTTAAAATATTTTTGATATGTTACAAAGATACAGAAGTTACATAAATTATAAGGCAAAAAAACTCTCAAAAACCTTTATATAAAAGGGTTTTTTAGATAAAATAAGAAATATGCCAATTCGTTAATTATTTGTGAATTAAACGTTAAAAATCTGTTATTAATCATTTTATGTGTAACAATTCAAAAATATATTCGTCTATTTAGTATATCAAAAAACGTAATCATTAAATCAAATTAAAATCTTTCATCATGAAAAAAACAATCATTATTTCCGCAATCG
>CAXBID010000061.1:0-16758 GCA_963975495.1 uncultured Flavobacteriaceae bacterium
ATAAACTGGCAGTTCACCACCAAAGACTCAAGGATAAAACTAAAAAGACTTTATTCGTCAATTAATGATTAACATAACACTAGTGCTTTTTTTAATAAAACTAAAACACATCCAATTACAAACCACCTCCAGTCCCAAAAACAAATTTAGCAAATACACCCGCGTTAAGTAGGCATCCGAGCAACAGCATCTTGATTACATTAGGTTAGATATCTAGTTTTGTACTTCCAAAATCAGATATTATGTTAGGCCTTGATAGTAGTTTGCGATTTGAGCTGTACTTATCTCCCACGGATATGCGCAAGAGCTTTGACAGTCTTTGCGGCATTGTACAGACAGAACTTTTGACCACACCATCGGATGGCTCGGTCTATATTTTTGTGAACAAGCTCCACAATAAGATGAAGCTTTTACAATGGCGCACCGGTGGCTTTGTACTGTACTATAAACGTTTAGAGAAAGGCACTTTTGAAGTTCCACTTTATGATGGTTCCGTAAAGAGCCTGATCTTGAGCTATCCGCAGTTGGTACTTCTTTTTGACGGGATTACCATTGGTAACCTATCTCAAAGAAAAAGGTATAAAACCTCTTGAAACCCTTGTTTTTATTGTGTTTTTTTAGTATTTTTATTCTGTGACAATAGAGGAGCTGCAGATAGAAAACCAGAAAAAAGGGCAAGAGATCATGGCCTTAAAACAGCAGCTCAACCAGTTATTAAAGCTTATTAACGGCTTTAGGTCCGAGCGTTTTTCCAGTGCGCTACCTGTCTTGGGACAACCCACCTTATTTGATGTCCCAGAAGAAGAAACAGCACAAGGGGCACCGGCGAAAGAAGAGATTACCTATTCCAGAAATAAAACAAAGCACCAAGGCCGCAACCAGCTTCCAGAGGGTCTGCCCGTAAAGGAAATTATCATTGCCCCAGAACAGAATGTAGAGGGCTTGGTCAAAATAGGCGAAGAAAAATAAGTGAGACACTGGATTATACCCCTGCCAGTTTGGTAAAACGCCGTACCATACGTCCCAAATATGCCAAGGCAGATGGGCAAGGTGTGCTGATAGGAGAGCTTCCAAGCCGTCCCATAGAAAAATCCATTGCCGAAGCATCGCTTTTGGCGCACATAATGGTAAGCAAATACGTGGACCACCTGCCTTTGTACCGCCAAATACAAATGTTCAAACGCGATTTTGGTTGGAATGCCGCCCAGAGCACTTTTTCCGATTGGGTAAATGGTTGCTGTACGCTACTGGAACCGCTCTACAATAGACTGAAACAGAAAGTCATCTCCAGCGATTATATCCAAGCGGACGAGAGTCCGATAAAAGTACTGGACAAGGACAAGGTCAAGAGCACGCATCAAGGATACCAATGGGTCTATCGCAGTCCATTGCACAATCTGGTGCTTTTCAACTACCGAAGGGGAAGAGGCAGGGCAGGTCCGAAGGAAATATTGGAAAACTACAAGGGCTTCCTGCAATGTGATGGGTATATTGTCTATGATGCTATTGGGCTTCAAAAAGGAATTACCCTTGTTGGGTGCTTGGTACATGCCAGGAGAAAATTCTTTGACGCACAGGACAACGATCCTGAACGGGCAAAACACGCCCTGGGACTATTTGGTCGGATATATGCCCATGAAAGACAGATTAAAATTCTTGCAAAAGACGACCTGGCCCTAAAACAAGAACTTCGAATAAAAGAAATTGCACCACTGATCAAGCAGATCAAGACTTGGATAGAACAGGAAAACCTTAAGGTATTGCCCAAGAGCGCCATTGGTAAAGCAATGGCCTATTACCTGAACCAATACCATAAACTAGAAGTTGTGACACTTGATGCGCGGTTGGAACTGGACAACAACCTTATTGAGAACGCCATTAGACCGCTGGTGCTTGGCAGAAAGAATTATCTGTTTGCAGGTTCGCACCATGCTGCGCAGAACAGCGCAATGCTATATTCTTTCTTTAGCAGCTGCAAGGCCAATGACATAAACCCTAGGCAATGGCTACAATACGTACTGGAGAATATCCCTGATTGGAATATCCAAAACCTAGAAGAACTACTGCCTAACCGTTTTCAAGAAAACATAGACCTGTAGTTGCTCGGATGGATACCGCGTTAAGGATTGAAGCGGCATCCTTTTTGCGAAATTTTATAATAACCAATATTTATTTAAACTAGAAACTGATAATAGTGAGATCCCGAAACAAGTTCGGGACTGCTTCGCAGAAAGATATAGCTGAAAGCCTGACCCGATAGGGTAACGCCCAAATAATAAATATGGGTAACTCTGTTTTAAGAGATGCCTGCCTTCGCAGGAATTTACAAGTCTTGATGCTTGGAATAGGTTTTCCACTTTTCAATACACTGTTGCATATCGTCTGGAATTGGTGTTTCAAACTTTAAGAACTTACCTGTTTTTGGATGTACAAAACCCAAGGTTTTTGCGTGTAGTGCTTGCCGAGGTAAAATCTTAAAACAATTATCTACAAACTGTTTGTATTTGGTAAAAGTTGTGCCTTTTAATATTCTTTCGCCTCCATATCGCTCATCATTAAAAAGGGTGTGCCCAATATGTTTCATGTGCACGCGTATTTGGTGCGTGCGCCCCGTTTCGAGTTTACAAGACACCAAAGTAACGTAGCCCAAGCGCTCTATAACTTTGTAATGGGTAACGGCTGGTTTGCCCTTTTCGGCATCATCATCCAGATAAACCGTATTTTGTAATCGGTTTTTTGGATGGCGCCCAATATTGCCTTCTATAGTACCTTCATCGGCTTCCATATTTCCCCAAACAATGGCCACATATTCGCGTTCGCTAGTTTTATTGGCGAATTGTAACGATAAATGCGCCATGGCTTGTTCGGTTTTAGCAACCACTAAAAGTCCGCTAGTATCTTTATCAATTCTATGCACTAAACCGGGGCGTTCGCTAGAATTATTTGGCAAATTATCAAACCGATATATTAACGCGTTAATAAGTGTGCCAGAATAATTTCCATGTCCCGGATGCACCACCATACCTGGTGGTTTATTTACTACTAAAAGCGTATCATCTTCATAAACCACATCAATGTCCATATCTTCGCCTACCAATAAATTTTCAAAAGGCGGATGCGAAAACAATACTCTAATTTGGTCGTTAGGTTTTACTTTGTAATTCGATTTTACGGGGATATCATTTACAAAAATACTTCCGTTTTTTGCTGCGGCTTGAATTTTGTTTCGTGTAGCGTTTTCAACAAAATTCATTAAATATTTATCTATCCTAAGTGGCGTTTGCCCTTTATCTACGGTAAAAGCATGGTGCTCGTAAAGATTATCTTCGTCTGGTAATTGCGGTGTGTAATCTGTCATAATTATGGTCGGTTGCCATTACCCAAAACCAAATCGATAACCGATGTTTTAGCAAGCTCATCACCCTCATTTATAGTGCTTCCTTTATGAGTCATTTTAAGTACCAAATCCTTACCTATATTGTTAACATATGTTATTTTACCAACTTTAAACCCTAAGGCTTCAAGTGTGGGTTTCGCTTGTCTAAAGGTTTTTTCCTTTAAATCCGGAACTAGTATTTTTCTATAACCAGATGGGTTAAGTGTTATGTATATTTTCCTGTCTTCTTTTACTTTTGTTCCTGCGGGTGGTTCCTGTTCAATAACCGAAAATTTCGGATAATCTGGATTGTAATTTGCCGAATCTTGTATTTGCATCACCAAATTGTTCTCTTTTAATGCTATTTGGGCCACACTAATGGATTTCCCTGTTAAATCTGGCACCGTTTCAAACTCCCCATGATTTGTAGAAACATTTAACCATTTTAACATGATAAAACACAATACAACAATCGCGACTACTGCTAATAAAATTTGTTTTAAAAATGTTTTACTGGTAAGAAATTTAATAACGCTCATTTAATGAATTTTGGATACGCAAATATATAAAAACAGAACTGTTTTTTGTTTTGCAATATATATGATATTTTAGCTTAACTTATAATAGTTACGTTTTATTGTTGCTATTTGGTTGTAAATAAAGATTATTAGTATTTAGAGTTTAAATATTTTGGGCGTTACCACAAGGGTCGGGCTATCCGTTACAAGTCCTCGCACCTCCGGGCTGTGGGCTTTCCACTGCTATCCCTAACGCGCTGCCGAATTTCATTTAAACTTTAAAACTAGTTTTCTATTTGTGTAATCGATTTTAGAAATAAGATTCCCTCCTTCGAGGGAATGACAAAATAATATTAATGAAAAAAAATATTGCCATAATTATGGGTGGGTATTCCAGTGAGTACCAAATTTCCTTAAAGAGTGGAAACGTTGTTTTTGAAACACTTGACACTTCAAAATACAACGCCTACCGTATTCATATTTTTAAAGATAAATGGGTTTATGTTGATGAGGACGATATTGAAATACCCATTGACAAAAATGATTTTTCGATAAATATAGATAGTTTTAAAATTACTTTCGATTGTGTTTTTAACGCCATACACGGGTCGCCAGGTGAAGATGGGTTTATGCAAGCTTATTTTGAGTTATTGAATATTCCACAAACTAGCTGTAACATGTATCAAGCAGGATTAACGTTTAATAAACGTGATTGCTTAAGTGTGCTGAAACCCCATGGGATTAAAACTGCGGAATCGTTTTACCTAAATCTTGGTGATACCATAAATGAAGATGATATTATTGCAAAAGTGGGTTTACCATGTTTTGTAAAAGCCAATAAAGCGGGTAGTAGTTTTGGGATTACGAAAGTGCATAAAAAAGACGATTTACAAACTGCTATAGGTGTCGCTTTTAAAGAAGATGACGAAATTATAATTGAATCGTTTTTGGATGGTATCGAGGTATCGGTTGGCGTTATTAAATATAAAGGGAAAACTAAAGTATTACCGATTACCGAAATTGTTTCTGAAAATGATTTCTTTGATTATGAAGCTAAATACCTTGGTAAATCTCAAGAAATTACTCCTGCACGCTTAACCAAAGAACAGGAAAGCAAAGTGAATACCCTTGCTAAAAAAGTTTACGATATTTTAAAAATGAGCGGCTTTAGCCGAAGTGAATATATTTTTAAAGATGGTGAACCCCATTTATTGGAAATAAATACGGTACCCGGATTAACACGGGAAAGTATATTACCACAACAGGCAGCAGCAGCTGGTATTGGTATGAGTGACTTATTTGAAAGCGCTATTGAATCCTCACTTAATCCCTCCTAAGGAGGGAAACTGATTTCCTAAACAAAGATTTGTATATTTACCTCATATTAATTTCTCCCCTTAGGGGAGATTAAGAGGGGCAGAATGAAACGAGCCATATTTCCAGGATCTTTTGATCCATTGACATTAGGACACTACGATATTATAAAACGTGGTGTGACACTTTTTGATGAAATTATTGTGGCTATTGGGGTGAATTCCGATAAAAATTATATGTTTTCTCTTGATGAACGAAAAACGTTTATTGAAAAGGCTTTTGCAGACGAACCAAGAGTAAAAGTGGTGACTTACAAAGGCTTGACCGTCGATTTTTGTAAAGAAAATAATGTGCCTTTTATTTTGCGTGGTTTAAGAAATCCAGCCGATTTTGAATTTGAAAAAGCCATTGCACATACCAATCGAGACCTTGCGCCTATTGAAACGGTCTTTTTATTAACTTCTGCAAGCACCTCTTATATCGCCTCCTCTATTGTGCGTGATGTAATTAGAAATAATGGCGATTACACCAAATTGGTTCCCGATAGTGTTCGGGTGAAATAAACTAGTTGTCAGTCGCATAGTTGTCAGTCGCAGTCACGGTTTTCAGTTTTCAGTAACTTTATAGTTCTAACTTCTAACTAAACTAAAACTTATATTCTGAAAGGCCTTTGGTGAATGCCTCAGGGTTTTCGGCTAAGTGATAACGTGGATCGTCAATATCTTCAACAATAACTTCTCTAAATTTAGGGCTTGATTTATAAAGTAGGATTTTACAATCTTCACTTAAATGTTTAAGCTTGATTGTTTTGCCTTCAGCTTCATATCTATTCACTAAATTAAAAATAGCTTCCAAAGCGGAATGATCGCTTATTCGAGATTCTACAAAGTCAATTTCAACGTTGTCGGGATCATTTTTTACATCAAACTTATCGTTAAAAGCAAGTATGGAACCGAAGAATAATGGCCCCCAAATTTCATAAACTTTAGTGCCATCTTCACGCATGCGCTTACGTGCACGAATACGTTTTGCATTTTCCCAAGAAAATACCAACGCACTAATAATAACACCCGCAATTACGGCAATGGCTAAGTCGAAAATAACGGTTAACGCCGATACGGTAACCAATACAATAACATCACTTAATGGGATTTTATTTAAAATCCTGAAACTACTCCAAGCGAATGTACCAATAACTACCATAAACATAACGCCGACAAGGGCTGCTATGGGTACTTGCTCAATTAAGCCCGATGCAAACAGAATGAAAATTAATAATAAAATAGCAGCGACAATGCCTGAAAGCCTTCCTCTACCACCGCCTTTAATATTGATGATAGATTGCCCAATCATAGCACAACCGCCCATGCCACCAAACAAGCCCGTAACAATATTTGCGCCTCCTTGTGCTAAACATTCTCGGTTTGCATTACCTCTGGTTTCGGTTAATTCGTCTATTAAATTAAGTGTCATTAATGATTCAATTAACCCAATAGCTGCAAGGATTAAAGCATATGGCCCAATAAATTTAAGTGTTTGCCAGTTAAAAGGCACTTTGCTAAAAATAGCTGTTTGAAATTTCGGTAAGCCACCTTTTAAGCCTTCACCTCCACCATCACGAATAAAACTACCCACTGTGGCGACATCTAAATCTCCAAAAATAACAATAGCGGAAACTACCAAAATAGCGACTAAAGCTTCGGGTAGTTTTTTTGTTAGCTTAGGTAAACCAAACATAATTCCCATGGTTAAAACCACTAAACCAAGCATAGTCCAAAGTTGCGTACCGGTAAAATAATCACCCGACGCATCTTTAAACATCCCTAATTGTGAAAGGAAAATAACGATTGCTAGTCCATTAACGAAACCCATCATTACGGGGTGCGGAATCAATCTTACAAACTTACCAAGTTTAAAAACACCTGCGAGTATTTGTATAATTCCCATTAAGATAACGGTTGCAAACAAGTAGTAAAGTCCTAGTTGCTCACCTTCAGCACCAAAGGCATTTCCTTCGGCCACTAAACTTACCATAACCACAGCCAAAGCACCGGTTGCGCCACTAATCATTCCCGGGCGACCTCCAAAAATGGAGGTAATTAGCCCAATCATAAACGCTGCATACAGACCAACTAACGGATCTACACCGGCCACAAAAGCAAATGCAACAGCCTCAGGAACAAGTGCTAAAGCCACTGTAATTCCGCTTAAAATATCGTTTTTGGCGTTCGCTGCACGCTTTCTAATAAACTCAGTCATGATTGTTTTTTAAAGCAGCAAATTTACATTTAATATCTTGTGCAGCAAGAAGAAGGCTGGATTTATAAAATTAAACCGACTAAAACGTTTGAGGGGACTAATCACAAATTCTTAAATAGACTCTAAATTCTAATGAAGCATTAAAAACTGAATTTGAAACAAAAAAACAAACTGACGAAAATTTTGCCAAAAATTGGTATGCACAATTAGATTGGATTCACAAACACAGTGAACATTACGAGAAAGCACATTTACAATATCCTGTTTATAGGATTAATTAAGTAAAACTGTTTTTTGGGGGTTCTGTGGAAGCTTGACTTTATCAGAAAAAGAATAAAAACATAATCTATCGATTTAAAAACCCAAAATATCATATTATGACAATAATCATATTTCAGATAAAATATGTCTAGTATCTTTAGCTATTATTTATTTGATTCGTGTAATTATTAAATTACTTATTATGGCAACATCCACAAACACTTCAAAATTGTTTAGAATTATATTAGGGGTATTCTTAATTTTATATGCTTTAAACCAATTTTTGCATATCGTACCATTTACATATGGCGAAATGCCAGAAAACACAAGGGATTTTATAGATGCCGTGGTTGCTTATTTACCTTATTTATATATTTTAGAAATTCTAATTGGGTTACTTTTAACAATCAATAAATGGACTCCATTCATTTTAATTGTATTATTTCCTTTAACTATTTCTTTCTTGATCTTTAATATTTCAAATAACGATTTTAGCAAAATTTGGACCTCACTACTAGTTGCTTTTTTAAATATTGTACTATTAATACAATATAAGGAGAAATATAAACCACTATTTTCTTAAAAAGGATTTCACAAAAAAGGTTTCATAATTATGAAGCTTTTTTTGTGAAAATTGATATTCATTTGAATTAAGACTTGATTTTTCAATGATATAAGTGGTTGATGTAAAAAACTGCCTAATTTTTGAATTTGCGGAAGTTTGAATTTGTCAAAAAAATGATAAATTCGTTTAACTTCAGGTAAAAAACAATATCAATAAAATTTATATCCGTGAGGAACATTTTGGTGCATCTAAATAGAACAATATTAGACAAACAAAATATTGTTTTTTAAAGAGTAGTTTGCAAATATTGAACGGTCGATATAAAAACAAAACAGCGAACTTTAAAAAAACGAGCAGAATAAAATGAAAAACCTATAAAAAAAAGAATAGTGCAAAAAACATAGCAATTGCGACAATAAAAAAAAACGAAAAAAACAGCTGGAACTGCAACCACAAGGCAAAACCACTTAAAAATCCATAAGCGGAATTTTTAAAAACAATATTTATGAAAGATTTGAAAATAAAATTTGTAATAGGTTTCGTGATATTTACTTTTTTATATTCTTGTTCAATTAGTGATGGCGAACCTAAAGAGGAAAAACCATATTATTCCTTCAAGACAGATGACCAACCATTTTTATTGAATAATTATAACAATCCTTTAATGCGACTTGTATTCAAGAATCAAGAAAATGCGGAATTATCTTTCATTTTTAAAAACTTTGAACAATATAAAGAAGCTTATATCCCTTTAGGAGGAGGCTTCGGGCCAGTCTGGGGGCCTGCCAGTATCGCATTTTATTATGATGTTCGCAGATTCGACTTTAAGTTTGAGCAATTCCAAGAACCTCTTGCGGATTTGGAATTTTACTTTAGCAGATTTTCGGACACCTTACGTGGTGGCATCCAATTTCCTCTATGGAATATCGATAAATATTATCTTTCGTCAGAACCAATTGACTTTGCCATTACTAAATTTGCAATTACGATTAATGGTGTTACGTATAATGATGTAATAAAAATAAATTCTGGTGAAACTTCGGAGGAATATATGATTGGACCATTTCCACGAAACGTGAACGTGTTATACTATGATTTACGTTTTGGATTGATTGGATTTGATGATCTTCATGGAGGAGAATGGAGGTTACAGCAATAATAAATTGTTCTAATTTAGTGACAATCCATTAAAAAAAATGTCACCAGCATCTTTTTGAATATAAGTTAATAAGCCTGTTCACTTGCTGAGTCATGTGATCAAAGACATCTTTACTGATGTCAATTCCATAAATTTCTTTATATTTAATATTTTAAATATGCCATTAAAAGATTTTTCTATATTAGGTTTAATATACTGTTTAAGTATTTCTCTTACTTATTCACAAGATAAATATTTTACACTATTTGATTCTATCACGGGAATTGAAACTTCTGGACTATATAATGGCCCAAGATATTATGAGCTTTATAAAAATACTAAAAGCAATACATTATATTTTAAATCTACAGATTTTGTTGATGGTTCAGTTATATATGATAATCAACCTCACTTCAAAACAAAATTAAAGTTAAACATAAATGAAGATTTTTTGATATGTAAACCTGAAGGAAATAAAAGCTTTTTTAGCTTCAAGTTAATTTCTGAGAAAGTAAAAGAATTTACTCTGGAAAACCACAAATTTGTAAGACTTAAAAATAACGAAATACTAGAATCTGTTTATGCAAACGGTTTTTTTGAAGCTGCTTATTCTGGGGAAAAGTTGACTCTTTATATTAAACATCACAAGTCTATAAAAAAGATGCTGGATAAAAAAAATGTAACTTATAAATTTTTAGTTAGTAACACCTATTTTCTGTATCACAAAAATCAATTTAATAAAATAAAATCTGCCAAATCGATTAAAAAAATCCTACCTGAAAGAGATAGAGAAATCAAAGATTTTTTTAAAGCATATAAATTACTACGTGTAAATAATACTGATACGTTTATGGTTAAACTCATAGGCTATTTAGATGAAAATTTAGTAAGCAACAACAAATAGTACAAATTTATATTATAAATGCGGAGTTTTTAAAAGCGATTTTAAAGTAATAAAGCATTTTTAATTAAATATTAAATATGAAGAAGTTAATTTTAAGTTGTTTGCTGTTTTTTAGTTTTCAATTTGTTTTTTGTCAAACAGATCAATCTATTTCAATAGATTTTAAAGGATTATCGCAAAAACAAGCTTTACTTAAATTAGAAAGTATAATTAACTACACCTTTTATTTTCAAGAGGATTGGTTTGACGACTCAACACCTCTAAATATTAGTTATGATGCTGCTTCCCTAGAAACAATTTTAAGCAACTTTTTTAAAAACTCAGCTATTAATTATTTAATATATGAGGATAAAATTATATTAACGACTAATAGCATAGTCTATAACACACTCCCAAAAGATTATTTTAAAGAAGAAAGCATTCCTGTTTTTAACACTAATAAAATGCCTGTTTTTTATAATGATTATACAACAAATGATTCAAATAAAAACTCTGAAATTATAACCATTGGGAAACAAAATATAAATTCCAACCAAAGTACTTTTATCCTTTCAGGCACTCTAAAAAACGAAAACACAAATGAGCCCATACAAAACATGGTAATTTCCATTAAAGATAAAAATAGTAATACCGTAACTAATAGTAAGGGTTATTTTAGTATTGAAGTACCGGCTGGTTTAATTATTTTAGAAACAAAACTCTTTGGATACGAAGACATTCAGAAAGAGATTATAGTATATGGCAATGGTTCAATAAAGCTCAATGTTTCTGAAAGTGCTCAACAGCTTGACGAAGTAATTATTGAATCCAACGCAAATAAAAACATAAAGGATGCTGTTGTTGGTATAACAAAAATCAATACAGCTGGAATTAAAAATATTCCTGTTGTACTTGGAGAAAGAAATATTTTAAAAGTCGCTACAACTTTGCCTGGAATAAAAACAGCAGGAGAAGGGGCGATTGGATACAATGTTAGGGGAGGAAGAGCAGATCAAAATTTAATATTACTTGATGATGCGATACTTTATAATCCTTCACATTTTTTAGGGTTTTTCTCTGCACTGAATCCATTTACCACTGGAAGTGCCGATATTTATAAAGGGAGCATTCCTGTAGAATTTGGAGGGCGGCTATCTTCTGTGTTTGATATTAAAACTAAAGACGGAAATCAAGAAAAGCTAACTGGAGAGGGTTCAATAGGACCAATAACTGCCAATCTTAGTATAGAGACACCACTAATAAAAAACAAATCGTCTTTAGTAGCTGGGGTTAGGGCAACCTATTCTGATTGGGTTTTAAAATTACTTGATGAAGAATCATTAAAAAATAGTCAAGCCTCTTTTTATGATGGTGTAATAAAATACAATCATAAAATAAATGAAAAGAATAATATTAAATCTACTTTATATTATAGCAATGATGTATTTAGTATAACGACAGATTCAATATTTAGTTACAATAATCTATTAGCTTCGGTTAAATGGGATCATACTTTTAACGCTAAAAACAAAGGCGAATTAATAGCAGTAAGCAGTCAGTATAAATATGGCATTGAATTTGAGGCAAATGCTAACACTGATTTTGATTTTGACTATACGATAAACGAATCACAAATCAAACTAAAAATGAAATATTTGCATAGTAAAAAACATAAGTTTGATTATGGAATTAGTAGTAAACTCTACAGAATAAACCCCGGGAATATTAAACCATTGGGCAGTAATTCTATCGTTGAAAAGAAAAGCATAAATGAAGAGAAAGGTTTAGAGTCTGCTATATATGTTTCAGATTTGTTTGAAGTAAATGATAAGCTCCTTCTCGATTTCGGTTTAAGATATTCTGTTTTTACTGCACTTGGAAAATCAACCCAAAACATTTACCAATCTGGTGTTCCCAAAAACTCTGAAACAGTTATAAATACACGTGATTTTGGTAATAATGAAGCCATAAAAACGTATGGTGCTCCAGAGTTACGTTTATCATTAAGATATTTTCTCTCTCCAAGCATTTCCGTTAAAGCCAGTTATAACAAAACGATTCAATATTTACATCTGTTATCAACTAATACAACTGTATCTCCTACAGACACCTGGAAATTATCGGATTTAAATATTAAACCTCAAATAGCAGATCAATTTGCTTTAGGGTTCTATAAAAATTTCGAGGACAGTGGTTTTGAGCTCAGTATTGAAGGTTACTACAAAAAAATGAGCAATCTTCTCGATTATAAAGTTGGTGCTGAACTCATACTAAATGAAAACATTGAGCAAGAACTTTTACAAGGTGAAGGTAAAGCTTATGGTGCTGAAATTTTAATAAAAAAAGAAAAAGGAAAACTTAACGGTTGGCTAGGATATAGCTATTCCAGAGCATTAGTAAAATTAGATAGTGACATACTACAAGAGCGTGTTAATGATGGTGAATTCTTTCCAGCAAATTACGATAAGCCTCATGATATTAGCCTTGTTGCAAATTATAAACTTACAGAACGTTATAGTATTTCTACAAATTTTACTTACCAAACAGGAAGACCCATTACTTATCCTGTTGGTAAATTTATTTTTGCTGGAGAAGAGCAGGTGTTATACAGTGATAGAAATCAATTTAGAATTCCAGATTATTATCGTTTGGATTTAGGAATTAATATAGAGGGAAACCACAAAATAAAAAAATTAGCACACAGCTTCTGGAATATATCGGTATATAATGTTTTAGGTAGAAATAATCCTTTCTCTGTATTTTTCGTAACCGAAAATGGAAAAATTCAAGCCTACAAAACATCTGTTTTTTCAATTCCCGTTCCAACTATAACCTATAATTTTAAATTTTAACATGAAAACTATAGCCGAAAAAATTATTTATTTCATTCTCTTTATTATGGTATTCAGTTGTAAAGAGCCTTTTGAAATAGAGTCTATAACTTTTGAGGATGCTTTAGTTGTTGAAGGCACTATTACTAACGAAATGAAAAATCAAGAAATAAATATTTCAAGAACATTTTTACTAAATGAAAACGAGCCAGCTATTGAAAACAATGCCCAGGTAAGAGTTGAAGATAGTCAGCAAAATATATATACATTTTCTCAAGACACTACAGGTAAATATATCTCTAATATCCCTTTTATGGTACAAGAGAATATAACCTACAAACTTTTTATAACAACAAATGACGGAAAACGATATGAGTCTCTTAATGTTGAATTGACACCGACCTCTACAATAACCAGATTATATGCTGAATTTGATCCTGTTGATGATAATGTAAAAGTTTTTGTTGATAGCGATAATGAAAATAGCGAAACCCAGTTTTTTAGATATGAATATGAAGAAACTTTTAAAATTGTAGCTCCTAAATTTGAACCTACTTTCAATGCAGAAATAATTAATTTAGACACAAGTGAAGATCTTGAAATATTATTAACGTATGACATAATTCTGGTTCCAAAAACACAACAAGAACAACAAGAACAGATATGTTTTACCACTGATAAATCATTTGGCATTAGGCAAACATCTACAACCGAACTTGATAACAATGTGGTTTTTAGGTTCCCAGTTAGAATTATTAATAAAGATGATAGCATATTAAGAGAACGGTATAGTATACTAGTAAAGCAATTTGTGCAAAGTATAGAGTCTCATACTTTTTACAGAATAATTAATGAATTAGGGGGCATTGAGAGCTTACTTTCTGAAAATCAGCCTGGGTTTGTAGCCGGTAATATAATATCACCAGATAATGAGAGTGAAAAAGTATTGGGTTTTTTTGAAGTAGCATCTGTCTCTTCAAAAAGGATTTATTTCGATTATACAGATTTTAACTTATCAAAGCCAATGTATTTTTATGATTGTGAATACAGTGCAGACCCTAGAAATGTAAACCATCTTAGATTGGATTACAGCATTACAGGTCTAGCTCCTGGCACTTTTCCAGAACGATTAACTTTATTTCAATTATTAACCAATAGTAATTATAAATATTGGTCTAATGCGGGTGGAGCTATTTACTTTATCGTTAGTCCAGAATGTGGTGATTGTACGTCATTTTCTTCTAATATAATACCAGACTTTTGGGAAGATTAATTATGATGAACATGCTTAAAAAAATATTAGTATTAGTGTTATTAAGCTCAAGTTGCTTAATGCAAAGCCAGATAAAAAAGTCTCCGTTAACCGAGACATTTAACATGTCTATTCCTCAAGAAAAAACATATATACAGACCAATACCAACTTGTTGTTAGCTGGCGAATATTTATACTACAAGGTATATTGTTTAGAAGAAAAGACCGGAACATATAGTAAGATTAGTAAATTGGCTTATGTTGAATTGGTCGGATCGAATAATAATGTTGTTTTTAAACATAAACTTAAATTAGAAAATAGTAATGCTCAAGGCGATTTTTTTATTCCTTCTACTATTTTGACTGGAAATTACAAACTTATTGTATATACTAACTGGAGTAAAAATAAAGCTTATAATAGTTTTTATGAGCATGACATATATATCCTAAATCCTTTTACAACTGAGGTTCAAAAGATAATATCTAGCAAAACTAAAATGGATACAGTAATAGTTCAACAAAGCAATACTATTGAAGATTCTGTGATCTACACTCCAGAATTAAAGCTTTCGACAAATAAAGAGATCTACAATACTCGTCAAAAAGCAACAGTTACCCTTACTAGTGATAATTACAAAACACATCGGGGTAACTATTCACTATCAATTAGGAAACTAGATTCAATTGAGATTATTAAAGGTTTTAAATTAAAATCCAGTGTAATAAAAACTCCAGATGACATCTTTTATTTACCAGAATTAAGAGGAGAAATTATTTCAGGGAAGATAAAAGCATTAAATGCTTCTTCAGTAGCAAATATAGCGGTGACATTATCTATACCAGGAAAAGACTATATTTTTAAAATAGTACAAACCAATGCCGAAGGACAATTCTTCTTTAACATTAGAGAAGATTATAATAGTAGCAGTGTAATCATTCAAGTTCAGGAACCAAATAAAGAAGACTATAAAATAGTAATAGATGAGAAAATATTTAATAATTATGATTATTTAAACTTTAGTGGATTAGAATTAAATCCAAATATCAAATCTTGGTTAGAGCAACGTAACATTAGAAATCAAATAGAGAATGCTTATTTCGCCGTTAAATCGGATAGTATTTTGCAAAATAAATTAAACGATGAATCGTTTTTTTATCCAATTGCTACCGCTTATGTTTTAGATGATTATACTCGATTTAATACAGTAAAAGAAACTTTTGTTGAAATTATAACTACGGCTAGTTTAATTAAGAAAGATGGAGATAATAAATTTGTTTTGTTTGGTAACAAAAACACAGAAATAGATGATGCTTCCACTCATTTAAACCCATTAATTTTAGTAGATGGCTTAGTAATTCAAAATAATGAAGATATTATAAATTATAGTGCAAAAAATATAGAAAGCATAAGCATTGTAAATAGTAACTATATTTATGGCTCAAAATTTTTTGATGGTATAATTGCGTTTGTAACTAAAAAAGGAGATTTTAAAATTTCTAAAAATAGTAAGCACTTAAAACAAATAGAACTAAAAAGTCCGCTTAACGAAAAACTCTATTATATGCCAAACTATAATAAGAAGTTAAATCGCATTCCTGATTTTAGAAATCAATTATTGTGGAAACCAAATGTAATACTAAATGAAGATGAGGTAACTATAGAGTTTTTCACTTCCGACAATGTTGGCAAGTATTCAGTAAAACTGGAAGGTTATACAGTAGAAGGTGTTCATATCACAAATACTAAAAACATTATTGTTTCTAACAAATAAATCAGTAAAAGGTATTAATTCTTGGAGTTGAAACTAACAATGAAAGAATAAAAGTTGGAGTATATACTATCGAAGATTACGAGCTTTTTGAATATCATGTTTGATTATAAAGAATTTTGCTTGGGATACTTACCATATAACTCTTCAAGCTGGTTTCCTGACTTTAAAGTTGGACAATAAAAGTACGAGAGTAGATTTGCTTATCTGGAAAGCTAGTGACGAAAAATTAAAATTAATTGTGGAATGTGACGGATTTAAATTTCATAACACAAAAGAAAAATCTGTAAGAGATAGATTATATAAATCGAAAGGATATCAAGTTATTATATTTTCTGGAACAGAAATATAGAAAGACCCTGTTAGAGTCAGTAATGAATTATATGATTTCATTGAAAATTATGAAGTAAAAACCAGTGCCTAACAAAGACGTATATAAAAAATTGCTAATTTTAGCTTAACCAAAGTGAGTTGCTCGTTTACTAGCTTCTGATTTCCCTTCGAAAAAATCCTCGCACTCAAACATGCAACTTCTATATAGGGCTTGCTGATTTTCAGAGAGCTTTTAATTTATGATTTTGATATTTATAAT
>CAXBID010000062.1:0-16622 GCA_963975495.1 uncultured Flavobacteriaceae bacterium
TGCGCTCAGACTGACATCTGGGATATTAACAATTTTTGTCATGTACCAAAAAAACAGTTCTATTTTTGTTAGATAAAATCTAAACAAAACCTTCCTTCAAAATCAATTTGTTTTTAAATATCCACCTAAAATATTAAATGTTTCTTTGAAAAGATACTGAAACTAGTTCAGCATAAACAGATCTGAAGCGATACCATCACTTAAAAATTTTCCTTTTTTTGTGGTTAAAAGTTTATCAGCATCAATATACAATAAATGTTGATTAATGTATTTCTCAGCCTGTTGCAAAAGATATTTTTGGTAATTTTTTCCGAAATCAGTTTCAATTTTTTCTAATGAAACGCCCCACATGGTTCGTAAACCCGTCATAATATACTCATTGTATTTATCGGTTGTCGAAAGTGTTTCCATTTCAATGGGCAATTCATTATTCTGAATACTTTTAATATATTTTGAATTGTTTCTAACATTCCAACCGCGTTGATTCCCGTTGAATGAATGTGCCGACGGACCAATACCTAAATACGGTTTCCCCTGCCAATAGGCCGAATTATTTTTACTGAAAAAATTAGGTTTTCCAAAGTTAGATAATTCGTAATGTTCAAAACCCGCAGTTTCCAATTTATCTATTAAAATATGAAATTGCTCTTGCGCTAAATCGTCATCCACATTTTTAATAATGCCTTTTTTAATGAAGGTTGCTAAAGCCGTTTTAGGTTCAACAGTCAAAGCATAACTTGAAATATGCGGAATATTATATGATAAAGCGGTTTCTATATTTTTAATCCAATGGTCGTTTGATAAATTGGGGATACCGTAAATTAAATCTACTGAAATATTATCGAAGTGTGTTGTTGCTTCTTTTAAGCAATTTTTAGCTTCTTTAACATTGTGCGCTCGATTCATGAGTTTTAAATCACGTTCAAAAAATGATTGAATCCCGATGCTTAGGCGGTTTATTCGTGTATTCTTTAATTCGTTTAAACGTTTAGGTGTTAAGTCATCTGGATTTGCTTCTAAGGTTATTTCTGGATTTTCAATAACTTTAAAATGTGTATAAACCGTATCAATTAACAACCGTAATTCTTCATTCGTCAATAAAGAAGGGGTTCCACCACCAAAATAAATGGTTTCGACGGTTTGGTTTTTTAGTTCATCTTTTCGGAGTTCTAACTCTTTTACCAAAGCTTGAACAAGGTCGTCTTTCTTTTTTAATGAGGTTGAAAAATGAAAGTCGCAATAATGGCAAGCTTGTTTGCAAAATGGGATGTGGATGTAGATACCGCTCATTTAGTCATCAGTATTCAGTAGCAGTTTACAGTCAATTACAAATTCGATTGATATTTTGTAACTCAAATTTTTCATTTGGAACTATTAATTTAAATTTTAACGAAAACTACTGTTAACTGTGACTGAAAACTGCTAACTTATTTTCTTAGGATTCTGCTTCACAAACGCATCCCAACCTGAATAATTTTTACCAACAGTTACTTTCCCTGAATTATAAAAATGACAAACCGCAGCTGCCAAACCATCAGTAGCATCCAAATTTTTGGGAAGCGTTTTTAAATCCAATAAATTTTGAAGCATTTTTGCAACCTGTTCTTTACTGGCATTTCCGTTACCCGTAATGGCCATTTTAATCTTTTTAGGCAAATATTCAGTAATAGGTATTTCTCTACTTAAACCCGCAGCCATGGCAACACCTTGTGCACGACCTAATTTGAGCATACTTTGTACATTTTTACCATAAAAAGGCGCTTCAATAGCAATTTCGTCGGGATTGTGGGTATCGATTAATTCTATGGTGCGCTCAAAAATGAGCTTTAGTTTTAAATAATGGTCGCTGTATTTTTTTAAATTCAGCTCGTTAAGCTGGATAAACTGCATAGTCTTTCCCACTACTTTTATGATTCCGAATCCCATAATAGTTGTCCCAGGGTCAATACCTAGAATAATTCTTTCTTTCGTCATTTTTTTTCGCAATAATAACAACCACTTAAAGAGATAGACGCTCCAATTGTTACGGTTAATACATCTCCATTAAACGATCCGAAACCACTTGAAACGGGATCGAAATCTTCAGCAAAACCAAGAATATATGAGGTATCCAAGTACAAAGTCAATTTATCTGAAATGCCGTAATGTAGTTCCAAACCTGCCATAGCGTTAAAAAATGATGTTTTATTTTCGGGAAAATTACCAAGTGGTGTAACAAAGGAAAAACCAGGGCCAGCATGTAAAAAAGTACCAACTCTATTTGAAATGTATAAGGTTCGTGACAAATCTAAAACTCCTTGCAAATTTATACGCGAATAATTGAGTTTAAAATCTTGAGCCGTTTTTTCATCATTTGAAATCCTGTTGAAACCATAATCTAATTTTGCTCCAAAGCTAGGTTTAAACATATATTGAATGCCTAAATTTACCGTTGGGAAGTTTATCGATTTTGCTTCAAAATCTTGAACAAAACCGCTTGATGAAGGGCTATTAACACCTAAAGCAAATTGTGCTTTTATAGTGCTTTTATCACCTTGTGAAAATCCTAAAGCAATACTAAACCATATTACTAAAGTCAGTATATTATTCCGAAATGTAACAAAATGGGGAGTCATAAATTAATATTGGTTTAATTTGCAAATACAAATGTTTTACGTGCTGCCATACAAAACTAAACAATTCTTTTTTGTGCTTATTAAATTAAGCATTGTTGTTGGTGCATTTTATTTTATTTACCAGAAATTGGCAACTAATTCTGAGTTAAATTTTAAAGATTTTATTCAGTTTTTATCTAAAAATGATGTGTTTTCACTAAAAAATATCATTTTCTTACTCTTTTTAAGCAGTTTCAACTGGTTTTTTGAAATTTTAAAATGGCAACATTTAGTGTCTGCAATACAAAAAATAAATTTAAAAATAGCTTTAGGGCAAAGTTTAGGCGCTTTAACAGCTTCTTTATTTACACCTAATAGAATTGGCGAATATGGCGCAAAAGCTATATATTACAAACCAAATTGCCGAAAACAAATTATGCTTATAAATTTAATAAGCAATGTTTTACAAATGAGCGTTACGGTAATTTCAGGTGTTATTGGGTTTTCGTTTTTCACCTCAAAATACAACTTGAATTTAGATTATTATAAACTTTCAAAAGGGCTAATCATTCTTTTAACTACTGGTGTTTTTGTTGCATTTGGTGTCCGAAAAAGCAAATTCACCATCAAAGGATTTTCTTTTGAAAAAATTAAAGAGTTCCTATTACAGTTTCCCAAAAATAAATTGGTTTTAGGATTTATATATTCATTAATTCGATATACCATTTTTTCGTTTCAATTTTATTTTTTACTCATTATTTTTAAAATAGATATAGGTTACTTAGATGCCATGGAAGCTATAACGTCCATATATTTATTAGCATCTATTGTTCCAACCATTTTTATTTTTGATGTCATCATAAAAGGCAGTATTGCCGTTTTTTTATTTTCGCTTTTGGGCGTAAACGAACTTACTATTTTAAGCATCATTTCCTTAATGTGGATTCTTAACTTTGTAATTCCTAGTATGTTTGGAAGCTACTATGTGCTCAACTTTAAGTTGCCTAAAACCCAAATTGATTAATGATACTATTTAGCATCATAATTACTGTTTTTTATTTAGCTTTAATTGGCTGTTTTGTTTTTGGCTTTGACAAAGTTGAGCATTTTAAACTGACTAATTTATCCGCTAAAACAAAATTCTCAATACTTATTCCTTTTAGGAATGAAGCAGAACATTTACCAGACTTATTAAAATCTATTGAAGCTTTAAATTACCCCAAACATCTTTTTGAAATTATTTTTATTGATGATGATTCTGAAGATGATTCGGTTAGCATTATTGAAAAAGTTATCGACAAAAGGGGTTTCGAAGGAGTTTATACTGAGCGCAGACGAAGTACTCAACCTGACATTACGGTAATTAATAATGAACGAAAAACCAATTCTCCAAAAAAAGATGCGATTACAACAGCAATTGATAAAGCAAAATACGATTGGATAATTACCACTGATGCCGATTGTGTTTTACCAAAATTTTGGTTGGATAGTTTCGATGAGTTTATCCAGAAAACAGATACAAAATGTATTGTTGCGCCAGTTACTTACCATATAAACGACAACTTTTTAAACCGATTTCAATTACTGGATATTTTGAGTTTACAAGGTGTAACCATTGGAGGTTTTGGCATCAAAAAACCATTATTGTGTAATGGTGCAAATTTTGGGTATCAAAAAGAACTTTTTAAAGCACTACATGGCTTTGAAGGCAATACCAATATTGCCAGTGGCGATGATATTTTTCTGCTAGAAAAAGTGGCTAAAAAACATCCAAAAGAACTTCATTATTTAAAATGCGAACATGCTATTGTTGAAACTAAAAGTCAACCCACTTGGGACTCATTAATTTCACAACGCTTACGTTGGACATCGAAAACTAGTGCTTACAACCATTGGTTTGGAAAGTTAACCGGACTTATTGTTTTGTTAATGAATGCGCTTTTAATTGCTTTAGCCTTACTAATAACAATAGGTGTTTTTAAAGTAAAAACATTACTTTATATTTTGGTTATAAAGTTTAATATCGATTTTTATTTAATTTATAAATCGGCTACGTTTTTTAACCAGAAAGAAGTGTTACTATCTTATATCTTTGGCTTTATCCTGTATCCTTTTTTTAGTGTTTATATTGCTATTTTATCAGTTTTTAAAACGTACAAATGGAAAGGCAGGCGCTTTAAAAAATAAGCTATTCCACATTAATGATTATGGGAAGCTCAAACTGTGTTTTTACCTGTTGCCCCCTTTTAATTGCCGGAAATATGTTAGGAAGTGAATCTAAGCTTTGATGAATTAAAGTTTTAATGTTAGGAATTTCTCGAATGGTAAGTGAATCTACTTCAAAATTTAAAAGTGATAATTCGCCTTTTTCTGAAACTTGAAACGATAAATTAATAGTATCGTTTATATCTTGGGTTACAACTATAACTTCATTTTCTAAAAAATTGAAAATTTCATTGGTTAGTTTGCTTTCAAAACATTGCTTTTTTTCTTGTTTTGTATTTAAAGAATCGCATATTGAAAATGCTGGATATTCATCAACATCATCCCAATTAAACGTTTTTAATTCTTCATTTAAAATAGCCTCTGAAGATGTTTTTTTTACATTAAAATACTCGCAAGACGTAAGCATTAAAACTAATATAAAAACGTAAAGTTGCTTCATGGATTGAACTAAAGCTGAAAAATACGATTTTTTTGGTTTTTAATCTGTTTTCAAGAATTTTTCCTTTTTTATTTTTGAAATCTTTTCATCAACAAACTGATTTATTCTACTATTAGGGAACCTATTTTTAAAATCCTCATAGACTTTTAGTTTAGCATCATAATCTTTATAATAAGTTTCTAATGTTAAAGCCAAACGAAAATGAGTAAACTCATTTTCAGGATTTTCTTTTATAGCCTTTTTTAAAGCAGCAATAGCTTCTGGATATTTTTTTTGATGATTTAAAGCTGTTGCCAATTTAGCATATTCAGCTGATAATGGTCTGTCTAACATCAGTAAAGCTTTCGAAATATATTCTTCAGCTTTTTTATATTGCTGTAATTCAAAATAATAAGTCCCAATAACGTATAGAGCCGTGGCATCAGTTGGGTTGTATTTTAATACTTTTAATCTATATTCCAATGCTTTTTCATAGTCATAATGATTTCCATAGCACAAACTTAATTTTTCATAAATAAACTCTGATGATTCTCCAAGCTCAAGTAATTTTTCAAACCACTTTGCAGCTTCTCTATAATTTTGTTGCCAATAGTAATTTTGTGCTTTCAAGCTAATTAACTCTAAGTTATTCTCATAGCTTTCTAAACCTTTATCTATAAATTTATCAGCAGTTTCGTGTTTGCGTTTTTGTAAATAATATTTAGCTATTTTAAAAATAGCTTTTTGGTGTGTTTGGTCTAACTCGTATGTAGAACGAAACCTATCCATTGCTGTAGAATCTTTTAATTGTTCTAAAACTATTCCTAATTCATAATGGTAATTTGGGTTTTTGTCATCTATATAAACCAAATCGTTAAAAACCTTCGCAGCAGTTTCATACTTTTTTGTTTGAGAAAGGAGTCTAGCATATTCAAATTTTAATAAGGCATCTTCTGGGTTTGCTTCAATACTAGCTTCATAGTTTTGTAAAGCTTCGTCATAATTCCCTAGGGCTACATACGCTTTGGCTATTTTATCATAAACTTCTGATTGGTTGTCGTATGTTTGGTATTGCTCAATAGCTTTTGAGTAGTTTCCGTTTGCATATAAACTATCTGCAATATTTAAAACCGAAGTTTGTGCTACAGTTTTAAATAGTATTAATAAAAATATAATGGTGATTCTAATCATTACTTCTTTTCTACTTCAAAGATTATAGGAAGCGAATAAGGCACCACTACATTTTTACCATCAACTTTTCCAGGTACCATTTTAGGCAACAACTTGATAACTCTAATAGCTTCGGCTTCTAGATCTGGGTGTGCTGCTCTTGAGCGAATTCCAATAATATGTCCTTGTTCATCTATTTTAAAAATAACATTTATTCTTTGTCTTCCAGTCAGCCCTAGTTTATTAGCAAGCTTCGTATTAAAATGTTCTACAATATGAGTTGAAATACCTTGATCCAAACATGCCTTTTTTTCTGATTTGCTCAAAGAATTATCACAAGATTCAAAATTTGGAATGTCATCAAGCTTACTTAAAGGAACTTCATTTTTTATCCGAACTTCATTGAGAGGGACTAAATCTTCTTCTTTTTGTTCATCTGCTACTTGAAAAATTATAGGCAAGCTATAAGGCACATTAACTTTTTCACCTTTGTGTTCCCCTGGAATCATTTTGGGTAAGGTTTTAATAACTCTAATGGCTTCTTCCTCTAAACCTGGATGAGGAGCTCTGGCACGTATTCCTGTAATATTTCCTTCTTTATCAATTTTAAAAAGCACGTTTATGCGCTGTTTACCCTTTAAACCTAATTCTGTTGCCAGTTTTGTGTTAAAATTTATATTGACATGCCTTGAAATATTCTGAGACATACAATCTCTTTTATCAGAGTTATAAATTAAGCCTTCACAACTTGGAAATATTGGAACTTTATCTACAGCCATAAAAGGCACTTCAACATCCGTAATTTCCTCTTCTACTGATTTTGAAAAATTAAAATAAGTGATATAACCTGATCCATCTGGAAACCTAACTTCGCTTCTTGAAAAACTTAGAGGCACTTTTTCTTTAATGGAGTGAACGGAATAACTTATTATATTTGATTCATGGTTAATTCTTGACCAACTTACATAATCCTGATTAGCTTTTAAAAAGGCTTCATACTTTTCATGAATTTTCTTTTTTTCACCAATTAGTTTTTCTCCTTTTTTAAGTGTGTAGCTATATTGATTTAAATCTAATATTTCGTTTTGTTCTGTATTAACCTTTTCTTGTCCTTCGGCAGACGTATAAACCAACATCCCAACCACAATAGGAATTAACAGCGCATACTTTAATAAATGAATTTGTTTTGATTTTGATTTTTGTAACATAACGATTCGTTTTTTGATTAATGATTGTTTAAAAAATGGATTGATGAATGATATTTTCTGAGTATCAAAAACTTGAGATAATAAGCTTTGATAATATTTTGTTTTACCTTCATGTTTTACGGCTTCAGCATCCGCAATAAACTCATGGAGTGCGGTTATTCTGTTTTGATACATATATACCAATGGATTAAACCAGAAGATAATCCGTAGTACTTCAAAAAACAATAAATCGATGCTGTGTAGCTGCTTTACGTGAATAATTTCATGTTTTAAAATAGCTTCTTTTTCATTATCTTTTAAAAACTCACCCAAAAACACATAACGGAAAAATGAAAATGCGGCACTACTGTTTATAAGTTTTACTAAAGTTAGTTTACCCAAATTGGTTTTTGGATTTTTAAATATTAAAACGCCAATTTTTATAAGCTTAAACAAAAATATTATTGCTGCTATTGTAACACCAAAATAAAACGCCATATACCAATACGAAATACTGTTGCCAATTACTACAGCATCCAATAATATTGGGGCATTGGTATTTGATGCAGTTTGACCTAAAATGACTTCTGGCAACGAAACGATGTATCGCTCAGGAACTACGCTTTTAAAACTTTCAATTTTTATAAAAGGTAATACTATGGATAAAATTGCTGTGAAAATGAGATAAAACCTATTCCAATTGAAAAAGGTTTCCTTTTTAAAAAACACATCATAAATCAATAGAAAAAATAATTGAAAAGCGATAGTTTGTATAATATAATGTGCCATAACTATTCTTTTTTATTAATATCTTTTAAAACCGACTCCAACTCCTTTAAACTGATATCATTCTTCTTTACAAAAAATGACACCATGCTTTTAAAAGACCCTTGAAAGTAATTATCTACTAATTTATTTATAGATTGGTTACTATAATCCTGTTGTTGCATTAATGGAAAATATATATGTCCCTTTCCTTGCTTTTCATAATCTACAAACCCTTTGTTTTCCAAAATCCTAACAATAGTTGACACCGTGTTGTAAGCTGGTTTAGGTTCTTGAAATTGTTCAATAATAGCTTTTACATTGGCTTTTTTAAGTTGCCAAAGTATCTGCATAATCTCCTCCTCGGCTTTGGTAAGTTGTTTCATAAATGCTGAATTTATTTCAGTATCTTTTGATACTTTTTCGTTTGTTTAATGCCATACTGAAACCATTTCAGCATAGCAAAGTGAACGTTTTCACTTTGCTAATATAACTAAAAAATTAGTTTAAACTAAAGTTTTAGTTTAAAAATGTAACTTTTGTTCCATTTATGCGTCTTCTATAGTGTAAAGCTTAAACTTATTTATGGATATTATTTTAATAATTATTGGGCTACTTTTAATGCTTTTAGGTATTATTGGAAGTTTTCTACCTATTTTACCCGGACCATTAACTAGTTTGGTTAGGACTTTTAATAGCTCATTTTACTGATGCTATTCCTATGGATAGATCATTCCTTATTATCACCTTAATAATTGCATTATTTATTTGGCTTTTAGATTATATTATTCCTGCCATGGGCAATAAACGATTTGGTGGAACAAGATATGGTATGATTGGTACGTCTTTTGGACTAATTGTTGGGATAATTGCTCCTATTCCCGGCGGTATTATTGTCAGGCCTTTTGTTGGTGCCTTAATGGGTGAACTTCTAAACAAAAGTGATTCTAAAACGGCTTCTAGAGCTGCATTTGGCTCTTTTGTAGGTTTTCTTACATCTACTTTATAAAATTTGTAGTGGCTGTAATTTACTTTGGGCTTTTTATTGGGCTACTTATTGACCACGGAAATACGATCTTTAGCTTTTAGAAAAGAAGAAGCCCTGTGGGTCTCTCACCTCCACAGGGCTTATGTAAATTGCTATTATCAACATAAAAATTGAGGGATTAATTAATTTTTGAAGTGTTGATAAATCAAATATAGGTATCGGTTTTCTTTTCAAACTGCGGGAAACCCGTAACAGGTTTACGGGTAAATGGTAGTATTAAAGTATAGCAATGGTTTCCGAGGGAGAAAAAAATGAAAAAAAATGAAAAAAAAATTTATTTTTTACACTTTTGTAGGTTTTTACTTATACAAACCCTTTTTCTCTTGCCTTATTTAGTAGTGTTTCATCTTGTCCATCTTTAACCTCAAAAATCTCTCTAAGCTGTTTTTTCCTTTTTTCCACAGCACTCAATGAAATATCTAAATGTGAAGAAAGATTTTTAGTTTTTACACCTTGGGAAAGTAAGTGAAGTATTTTTCTGTTTTTTTCATCAATAACTAGGTTGGTTGCAATTGATTTTCTAATATGGTTATTAACTGTACCACTATAAAACGGAGGATTATTAAGCACGGCCTGAAATGCGCTTGCAAGTTCGCTTGATGTTAAATCACTTTTAATTAAAAAACCTTCAGGATCAATCGTTTTTATGATGTTATGAATTCTAAAGGACTCATTAAACATAGTTAAAATGACAATCTTAGCTTTTGGTAGCACATTACGGGCATACTCCGCTAAGTCTTCTCCAGAACTCATTAAACCATCTGTTGATGGTGGTAGGCTAATATCAACAAATAACACATCATATGGCAAACCTTTTTCAACTGATTTGTCCATGTATGCAATAGCTTCATCGCAATTATTAGCAATATCAATTTCTAATTCCTGATTGTCTTTTTTTGTGAAAAGTAAGGTGTTTTGATAGCCCTCAATAATCATTGGATGATCATCAATCATTAATATTTTTATTTTCTCAGTCATAATTTAGCGTTAGGGTATTGGTGCCTCTATGGCTACTGTTGTTCCTACATTCTTTTCTGATGTTATCTTTATCGTTCCGTTTATTTCACTTATTCTCGAATTCATGTTTTTTAAACCTATACCAGATTTAGCTTTATTAACATCAAAACCAGAACCATTGTCGGTTAAAGTTAAGTAAATTTTATTGTTTTCCAGTTTAAAAGTGATATTAACCAAAGTCGCATTGGCATGCTTGTGTATATTATGCAGCGCTTCTTGTACCATTCTGTATATATGAATTTTTGTTTTATTTGAAACCTCACCCCAACTTATCGCTTCATCATAATCTAGTGTATATTCTAAGTTATATACTTCAGTTTGTGTTTCAACAAATGTCTCAATTAAATCTATAAATCCAGAGCCAGCAACAAAATCAGTATTTAATTCGTGTGATACTTTTCTAATATCATGTTCAATTGTTTTTAATTCGTCTATATACTTACCTCTAGTTTTTACAGCTTCAGTAGTAGTATTCATATTTAAACTATCTAAATTTAAACGCGTTCCAAACAAACGCCCTAAAACACCATCGTGTAATTCTTGGGAGATACGCTTTTTCTCTAAAATTCTGGCTTCCTCTATACTTTCATTTTGTGAGAGCATCAGGTTATAAATTTCTTCATTCGCTTCTTGCTGCTCTTGTATAAACTTTAGCTCTTTGTTTTTAATTCGCTGGTTTATTACTACATAGAGCAACACAGAAGTTACTAATATTATAATAGAAATTATTAACAACCACATACGTTCTCGGGCTATTTTAATATTCTCTTTCTCTATTTGATTCGTTTCAAAACGTATTCTGGCATATTTATCGCGAGTTGCTCTTTCAACTTTTTGAAGACTATCATTTAATGTAATATAATGTTTTAAATACTCTGAGGCTTTTTCATCTTCCTCTACTTCAGAAAGTAAAAGCAAGGAACTTAATAATTCATCATTATAATATTTTTCGGCAATATCTTTAGCTCGATATGCATAATATTTTGCTTTATAAGTATCATTAATAAAATAATAATAATATTCAGCTAAATATTGATTGATAATTATAGAATTATAGCCTCTGGGGTTTGTTGTTATTTCAAGTGCTTTAAAATATAAATCTGGTAATTCATCATAATCTTTGAGCAAATATTTGGTGTGCGCGTAATTATTCAATATTAAAGAAAACAATTCTGGTTGTTTCTTTTCTAAATCTAAAGTAGATAAAATTTCACTATAAATATCTAATGCTAAATTAAATTCCCTTGCTTTTTTATAAGAAAGAGCCAGATTATTAAGTATTCCAATAATATTAACTTGATTATCCCCTTCCAGTTGCCTTGTTAAAGACAAGGATTCCTTGTAATACTTAAAAGATTCATCAAAGAGTTCTAATTCGCCAAAAACTAGACCAAGATTATTATATAGTGAAGATTTCAATTTAATAACTTCATTTTTATTACTTAGATTTTCTAGAATAGTAATTGCTTCTATAGAGCTAAGTTCACTCGCTATTAAATCTTTTCCGTTTTTTTGAATTACAGCTATTCCATACAAAGTTTCTGCTAAATTAAAATCAGCATTTCTATTTCTATATATCTTTTCCGCCTTTTGATAATAATAATAAGCACTATCCCCAATAAAACTTTTCCGATACAAGAAACCTATATTAAAATTCGCATTTGCATAAACTATAGAATCTTGAATTTTATTTGCCAGTACATTTTTTTTGATAGAATCAATCTTTTTAAGATACAATTCATTCTGACCACTGGATGAAAGTATAAAAATTAATATAAATATTTTGGCAAGAATGTATTTCAAAGTATTTATGAGAATTTGTGATTCCCTCAAATGTATTTATATTTTTTTAATTTATATCAATAAAAAGACCCTTTACTAATTATAGCAAAGGGTCTTTTTTATATTTGATAAAAACTTAGTCTAAATCAACTCCACCACCTGTACCAGGAGCTGGAATAGTAGTAACAGGGTCTACTAATATATCATCATCATTTAAATCTTGTTTAGTACAAGACGTAAATAATGTTAAAAGGAATGCTAGAATTAATGTAATTTTTAGGGCTTTCATGTGTAATCGATTTTAAGGTTAATTTATTTTTCTCTTTATTTAATAATTAAAATGTTATCGAAAACTCTGAATAATCAAAGTTTTTGATGAGGGAAAAATGGATAATTAATTTAAAATCGAACGCATAAAAGCGAACAGATTTTTTTAAAATTTGCGAGGGATTGCGACTGAAAAGTCAAATAAAATGGATTAACTTATCTTAACTTACTAAGGGAATTTTTTGGGGCGTTAGTTAAGCGTTGACTAAAGTAGGATTAAACTAACTTAGTTTTCACTATACTCGATAAAACGCAATAATATTCGATGAAATACATATATTCGATGTGCGTAATGTTAATAAGGTGTTGAAAACTATTTAAGCGTCGACTTACTTTTCACATAGCTTGTCTTTACAATCTTCGTTTTAAACTCTTTTTCAACCAACTTATTTTGCATTCTATCTATAAGCATTTTTGCTGCATTGGAACCCATAGCTTTTGCATGTTGCCTAATTGTGGTTAACCTAGGAATTGAAAGATTTGAAACCGCTTTACTAGCAAAACCAATTACCGAAATATCCTTAGGCACTTTTAAATTTAGGCTAATGGCTGTATTTATGGCTATAATACCCGATGAACTATCGGCTGATATTACACCATCAATAGGCTTGTTTTTTTTAAAAAATGACTTTATTTTCTGCTGAGAATCTTTCTTTCTATCCATTTTTAAAACAAGTGGCTCATAATCGGCATGCTCTAAAATAGCTTTCATATACCCACGTTCTCTTAATTTTCCAACACTTAAACCCTCTATATTACTAATAAAAGCAATTCTTTTTCTGTTTTCTTCAATTAAGCGCTTTGTGGCATTATAAGTGGCATCAAAATCATCTACTATTACTTTATCGCATAACACATCATGTGCAACCCTATCAAACATAACTATTGGCAAACCCGAACTTATTGTCCTTTTGAAATGATTGACTTCATTTTTAAGTTGAGTTTCTTCTGCTACTGACAAAATAAACCCATCAACACTTCCATTGGCCAATAGTTGTAAACTTTCTTTTTCCTTTTCTAAAGAATCATTAGAAATACAGGTAATTATATTATACCCGTGAAGATTTGCTTCCCTTTCTATACCAAAAAGAACCTTAGCCAAAAAATGCTCGAGTATGTCTGGTATAATCACACCAATAGTTTTGGTTTTATTTTGCTTTAAGCTTAAAGCGACCTTATTTGGCTTGTAGTTATATAGTTCAGCTAGTTCTTTAACACGCTTAACGGTTTCTTCTCCAATTTCCGTGCTATTATTTAAAGCTTTGGAAACTGTAGAAATTGAAACATTTAACTCCTTTGCAAGCTGTTTTAAAGTAACCATTTATTTAATTGATAAATTTTATAAGTTATGCAATTTACAAAAATACCTTTTGAAAATATTTTAGCTAATATAAGTATTAGCAGTATTTAGTTTACAAGAAAAAACAAAATAGAACAGAATAAGCCCTATGTATTTACAAATCATCAAATAAATCTTAATACTATTTTACCTTTATCAACTTTTAGAATAGTATTTTTGCTCCTAAAATAAGCTATATGAATTTATCTCAAGTTAAACTTGTTGTTACCGATATGGATGGCACGCTACTAAACACTAATGGTAAAGTTAGCGCCCTATTTTTTAATCAATTTAATATATTAAAAAAACACAACATTCATTTTGTTGCTGCTAGCGGAAGACAATATCAAAGCATTTTACAAAAGTTAGATACTATAAAAAATGATATTTCCATTATAGCTGAAAATGGTGGTGTTGTGCAACATGCTGATAAAACCAAGGTTCTTTTAAAACTATCTTCTGAGGATGTTTTAAAATCTGTTGAAATTTTAAGAACCATAAAAGGTAGTTATATTGTTTTATGTGGAAGAAAAACAGCTTATATCGAAACTAAAGATTCGCATTTTATTTCAAAGTTAAGCGAATATTATACTGTGTATAAGGCTGTTGATGATCTAACAAAAGTAACTGACGACGATTTTTTAAAAATTGCTGTTTACCATTTTGAATCTTCTGAAACTCAAGTTCTTCCTCAAATTAATGACATAGCAAATGAATTACAGGTAACGGTTTCTGGTCAAAACTGGTTAGATATTTCACATAAAGAAGCCAATAAAGGATATGCCTTAAAAATGCTTCAAGAAGAATTAGGTATAGACACAGAGGAAACTATGGTATTTGGCGACTATAACAACGATTTAGAAATGCTGGAATTAGCACATTTTAGTTATGCTATGGAGAACGCACACCCTAATGTAAAAAAGGTTGCCAACTTTAAAACCAAAGGTAATAATGAACTAGGTGTAGAGTTTATCTTGGAACAATTAATTTATAGTAAAACCACAAAATAAAACCAATTTAAGCAACAAAACCTACCCAAAACAAAAAAGCATCCCAATTTTCTATAAAGAAAAAAAGGAAAGCTTTCCATTGGTTTAACTACTTAAACCTTTAGCAAACACTAGATGTTTACTAACAACACAACTTCTTTAACTTGCCAAAAAAAGCCCTAATTTCTCAGAGCTTTTTAGCTCCCGATAGCTATCGGGATTGCGGTCTGGACGGGACTGTAACCTTGCTCTATCAGCCCAACCATAGCAGCACAACTGCCAAATATCTTCATTAATGTTGACGATTTGTGACCTATTTACAATATTCAATAGTTCATTTTGTTTTCGTCTGGCACAAAAATAGTAATTTGAATCAACTAAATATATTTTATATCAAAAAAAATTAAATAATTATAACTTAATTGATCCCTTGGTCATAATCAAGGAAACTTTATACATCAAGAAGCTGATGATGCTTAAGAAAAAGTGATTAACTTCTAAGTTTAAACTAACATTAAAAGCTATAGTTATTAAAATAATAAAATGAAGATACAATTCTTCTTTTATACTCATTTTAAATTTTCTCCAACAACTCTTTTTTCACAAATGCGTATGCATTTTGAATGTCATATGTGAGGCCTGGTCTTAATAAACCTTCTATATCGCCCAAGAAATCCTGATCTAGAATTTTCTTTTCCATATTTTCCAGAAATTCTTTTTGCGTTACACTATTATCTTCTTCTTTCATATAAAAATTCCATGCTTTAATAATGGTTTGTGGGTCAACATCGCTTTGCGTTATTGCATACTACATATCAAATAAATCTCTTTCTTTTCTTCTCTGGTACAAAGCCCGCATTTTAGTTCCTAATAACTCAGCTAATTCGTATGAGGGTATGAGTACTTCATCTGATAATCGTATTGCCCGATCATTTAAGTTTCTGTTTGATGAAAGGGATGTTTTTTAACCCTTTTTGCATATATAAACTTAATTGTTATTTTGAAAGAGGCTATTTTAAATCATCCTTTTTTATTTCAAAATCAAATAATTCTTTTAGAGAGACTCCTAGTAAGTTTGCTAAAGCTAATATAGTTTCAAATTTAGGGTTAGTTTCTCCTCTTTCTATAGCTCCCAAAGTTTTTTTTGTAATACCCTGATTTTTATCACTTAATTCTTGTTGAGATATACTTCTGTCTGGATAATCTATGCTTTTAATCCTTTCCCGCAGTTTGACTATATGCTTGCCAAACTTTATTTTCTTTTTTTCATAATTTATTTTATCCATGACAATAAATGTCTTTGTTTATATAAAATATTATGGTAACCTATGGGTTACTATTTAAAATATTTTTATATATTTGTTTTTAAATAACATATTTTTGCGATTCTTCAAGTCAAAAAATTGAAGCATTCGCTTTGAATCTCGTATCAGAAAACTGGTAATTTTTAAGCAACGAGAAGATAAGTAAGATGCTCACGTCTTAGGGCGTGGGCTCACTTATTGTTGCTCGGTATACCAGTACCTCTGATGCAGTAAGCTGAGTTCCACGCCTTTTTGTATTTAACATTTAGGGTTCTATTTAGTTTTTCTTAGCATTGTTTTTATTTTTTTTTGAAATTGCAAACATGGTTTTAAACTTTAATTAGAATGCAAAGCATAATTTGTAAACCAAAACATAGCTTATATCTCCAGCCCTTTTACGAGTTAGGAGTTTCTGTATTAGACATTCTTTTTAAGAAAAAACCAAAAGGCCCGATA
>CAXBID010000063.1:0-16578 GCA_963975495.1 uncultured Flavobacteriaceae bacterium
ACTATAACAGCTAAACATGCCGCTCAAGATTTATTAAAACTACTTTCTGTTTCAAACGAACGTTTGATAGAGGGTTATGGAGACATTCCTATTCCTAAACTTAAAGCACATTTTGAAAAAGCGAGACAAAAGCTTTTAAAGATTATTGGAGAATAACTGAGCACTAATTAAAATAGCTTACTAATATTTTAATCTGACTTTTGACTATTTTTTTTATGAAAATACCACCAATTCATATCTCTGGTTAGCTTATATCCCAAATTTTCATATAGTTTTATTGCAGGGTTACCTTTTGTAGTGTGCAGAATTGCATTTTTACCTGACTTTAAAATCTCATTTGTAGTGTGAGTAACCAGTTGTTTTGCAAGCCCCCGTCTTGTATAATCTGGATGAGTAACTACACCACTAACTTCTATGAAATTATTAGTTTGCATGCGCTGACCCGATATAGAAACCAATTTTCCGTCATTAAAAATACCAAAGTATTTACCCATTTCGAAAGTTCTTTTTTTATAATATCCTGGCATAACAAGCCATATCAAATCGTAAACTTCATCTTTATGATTATGAGTCAACGGAATAATATCCTCTGTGATTTCAGCCTCTTTTAAAGTATTTAACAGCATTTGAACGCTTTCAATTTTTCTATCGAAAACAACAAGATTTTCATCAAAAGTTGGAGCTTTATTTTCAGAAACCAGAAAAAAACTATCTGTCAGTTTTGCATATTCGTTCAGCGCACTTGCCGTTTTATCGGAATCTTGGAAAGCGCCGAAAGGACAAACTTCTGGGTCGTAAAATTTAACCCCGTTGTAGTCTATCAAGAATTTTTCATGAACTTCTTCTAGAGCATACCAAACCGGATTTTTTAATGTGAGTTCAAAATTGTTCATTCGATTTTTTTGATGTATCTAAAGTAATTTAAAATAGAGCGTTTTTCAAATAAAAAATAAAGCAATAGAATTAAAGCTCTGTTCCTTTTTTGTGCTAAACTATAAGTTTGGTTTGAAATAAATATTATGGTTTAGGAGTAAGTCTTTTACCCTTCCGTCTTCATCCGAAACATCGGGATGGAGACGAGGTGGTTATAAATTTAAAACTATATAAATCTTAAAATACTCAACATGTTTTGAAGTTCTGATTTGCGTTAAGGATTGAAGCGGCATCCTTTATGCGAAACTTTCGATACTAAAACTATTATTTGAAATGAGATGCGTATTGATAATGAGATCCCGAAACAAGTTCGGGACTGCTTCGCAGAAAGATATAGCTGAAAGCCTGACCCGATAGGGTAACGCCCAAATAAAAATTAATTAAATTTGAAAAATGTGTCCCCTTTTTAAATTTGGCAAACGTCTTAACTATATACAAACCATAAAAATATATAATTATGAAAGAATTTATGATGATTTTCATTGGAGCAGATTACGCAGACTTAGGTTTATCGCCAGAGGAACTGCAAACCCGTATGGGCAAATGGTTTGCTTGGGGCAACAAAATGGAACAAGCTGGCATACTTAGAGGTGGTGAGGCTCTAACGCCTCAAATTCGGCGTATAGTTGGCGAAAATAGAACGGTAACCGACTTAACATCGGCAGAAGTGAAAGAAATTGTTGGGGGTTATTATACTGTTGAAGCCAAAGATTTTGACGCTGTTGAAAAAATTGCACAAGATTTTCCGGATTATGATTTGGGAGGTACTGTTGAGATTCGTGAAGTAATGGTTTTTGACCGCTAATGGAATCCAAAATCATAGACCATCTTTTTCGCTACCACAGTGGAAAGATGGTTTCTGTTTTAACCCGGATTTTTGGATTTAAACATCTTGATATTATTGAAGATGCAATTCAAGATACCTTTATAAAAGCGAGTATAAGTTGGCGTAACAAACAACCTGACAACCCAGAGGCGTGGTTAACCCAAGCTGCAAAAAATAGGGTTTTGGATATTTTTAGGAAACTAAAAACAGAGCAAAAACATCTGCCCAACATCAATCAAGGAACGGATACTATTGCTATAAACGATCTGTTTTTAGACACTGAAATTGAAGATGCACAACTTCGCATGATTTTTACAGCTTGCCACCCAAAACTTGACCGCAGAGATCGTATTTCGTTTGCATTAAAAACAGTTTCTGGATTTAGTATCAAAGAGATTTCTTCTGCTTTATTAACCAAGGAAGACACTATTAAAAAACGGTTATCACGAGCAAGAAAAACAATTCAAGACTCAAAATTAAAATTTAAAATTCCTCAAGGCAATGCACTACCTCAACGCTTGGAAAGTGTTATGGAGGTTTTGTATCTTATTTTTAATGAGGGGTTTCATTCCAATAAACAAGAAAAATTAATTAGAAAAGAGTTATGCGGAGAAGCCATCCGATTAACCCAAATACTTTTAAAAAATACTCACACCCGAACACCCGATGTTTATGCTTTGTGTGCTTTAATGTGTTTTCATGCGGCACGTTTAGAAACAAAAACCAATACCGAAAACGAACTTTTAGATTTAAAAACACAAGATAGAAGCCAATGGTATTTTCCGTTAATAAAACTAGGAAACACCATGATGCATAAAGCTGTTGAGAACACCGAATTCTCCTGTTATCATTATGAAGCTGCCATAGCTGCTGAACATTTAAAAGCCGCTCGTTTTGAAGACACCAATTGGGATAAAATTCTATATTGGTCCCAATGCTTAAACACATTACAACCTATGCCATCCCATCTTTTAACTATGGCTGTGGTTTGTATGCAAAAACTAGATTATAAAATAGCTAAAAGTTATTTAAACAAACTAAAACCTGAAGATTTTGAGCAGCGGGTCTATTTATTTTATGGGACTAAATCAGATTATTATGCCTGCACCAATAAACTTGATGAAGCTATTAAGTATATTGATTTAGCAATTAACTCGGTAACCAATGCACTAGAAAAAGATTATTTACAAAGCAAGAAGACGCAATTAGCTTCAACAACAAGAAAATTATAATTTTATACTAAACGTATTAAAATTTACATTAAATTTAATAGCAAAAAAACGGCATATTATTTGTTGCATAAACAGCTATGAAGAAACGTATTATCCTTATTTTATTTTTTACTCCCATTTTAATCTATTCACAGGCTAATAGGTATATTAGACAAGCCTTGAATACAAGTGACTTGAATGAAAGAATAGAGCTCTTGACAAAAGCTATTGAATTAGAGCCAGAAAAGTTAGACGCTTATTTTTATAGAGGCATCGCAAAAAATGATTTAGGAGATTATTATGGTGCAATTGTAGATTATTCTAAAGTTATAGTTGAAGAACCAGATGCGGACACTTATTTTAACAGAGGTAATTCTAGATATAGTTTGGAAAATTTTGAAGGCGCTAAAGAAGATTATAAAAAAGCCATTGAGCTTGACCCCTATTTTGTTGATGCACATTACAGTCTAGGTTGTGCAAATTATGATTTAGGTGATTACGATGCAGCATTAACTAATTTTAATACAGTAATAAAAATTCAGCCTTATTATGCCAAAGCGTATAATTTAAGGGCTAATATTTACTCATTTCAAAAGAAACATAAAGAAGCTTTAAAAGATTACACTATGGGTGTTTTAGTAGATCCGAGTGCAGACACTTATTATAATAGAGGCGTTTTTTACATGGACATAAACTATTATAAAAAAGCAAAATCTGATTTATCTGCAGCAATTAGGTTAAATGAAAACAGTGGCTTCGCTTATTTTTACCGTGGCGCAGCTCAATTACTTCTAGGAAAGTATAGAAATGCTTTAACCGATTTTTCAACAGCACTAAAATTTGACACTTTGGATTTTGATGCCATGATAGGTTTAGCAATGGCATATTATCGATTAAAAGATGTGCCAAATGCTAAGTTATATTTTAATAAAGCAAAACAAATATTACAAACCAATGCGGAGGATATTGAGGGTATCGAACTTTTTAAAAATACCTATTGGTACCAAAATCAATATTATTTTTTTAATCAAGCAATTGATGAGCTAAACAATTTATAATACTAATCACTATTTTAAATATAAATATACTTCTTGTTCATTTCATAAAAATCTCCTCTTAAATTATGAATAGTCGTTTCACATATTTCCAAAACTAAGGTTTATTCCTAATAGTTAGAACAGGTTAGTTTCATTAAATAATTCCAATTTCATATAGAAATATTTCAGGTTTACCTACAAAAATGGTATGCTTTTTGTGCAAATATTTCAATGAAAAAACAACTTGCCTTTTTATTAATAATTATACCCATATTATTTTTTGGTCAAGCTAATAAGCTATATAGGAAAGCAGAAAAAGCGACGGATTTAAAAGAAAAAATCATGCTTTTGTCTCAAGTAATACATCTAGAACCAAAAAATTTAGACGCTTATTTTTATAGAGCTATTGCTAAACACGAACTGGGTGATTATTCTGGTGCCATAGTAGATTACTCAAAAATAATTGTTGAAGATCCTGATGCTGACACCTATCTTAATAGAGGTAATTCAAGATATAGCTTAGGTGATTATGAAGATGCAAAACAAGATTATGCTAAAGCTTTTGAACTTGATAGAAACTTAATTAGCGCTAAGTATAGTTTAGGATGTGTTAAGTATGACATGGGCGATTATAATAGTGCCTTTTTAGATTTTAATAGTATTATACAAAATTACTTATATAAACATGATTTTTCCTATCCTGAAATATTCATATACAAATCGCTTTTAATGAGAGCATTAACCTATGAGTCATTAGGGAATTACATGAATGCTATTCAAGATTATTCATCAATTATTTTAATTAAACCAAATGCTGAAAATTATTATAACCGAGGTAAACTATTAATGGATCTAAAGTTTTATGAAGAAGCTATTAAAGATTTTACTAAATCATTAGCTTTGAACAAAAATAATTCATATGCCTATTTTTACAGAGGTGCATCCAATTTGTTTTTAGGAAAATTTTTGAAGGCTATTTTTGATTTTTCTGAAGTTGTTAAATATGATACTACGGATTTTGATGCTTATTTAGGTTTAGCAATTGCATATAATAATGTTAATGACCCTAATAATGCAAGATTAAATTTTGAAAAAGCAAATGCTATTCTTTCTATTGGAGAAAATATTAAATCTATTGAACAATACAAAGATACTTTTTGGTTTAATAATCAGTATTATCATTTTAATAATAATGTTGCAAAATTAGTCAGTTTATATACACGGTAGTTATTTTTAAACAGATATGAAAACTACTTTTATTAATACTAATAGCTACTCCTTTTCTAATTTTTGCTCAGGCAAATAAGTTGTACAAAAAAGCTTTAGATGCCTTATAATATTTATTGAAACTAGCCTCTATACTTTAAAGGCAAATGCACTACTTTTTTGGTTTCGAAAAAATCTTCAGAAAAATAATCGCTTAAATTATATAGCGTTGTGGTCCTATAATCTTTAAGTTCCTCGGTTAAATCACCCCCTTTTAGGTATAAAATCCCGTTTTTAAGTTCATGGTTTTGTGCCTTTGCTACTTTACCCTTTACCCAATGCACAAAAGTAGGCATTGCGGCCACTGCCCTACTTACAATAAAATCGTATTTACCATTAATATCCTCTACTCTACTATGTGTGGTTTTTATATTAGTTAAACCCAAGCCTTCAACTACCTCATCTACCACTTTTAGTTTTTTAGCAATACTATCAACTAAATGAAACGAACATTCTGGAAATAAAATAGCTAATGGAACACCTGGAAAACCACCACCTGTACCAACATCTAAAATTTTACTGCCATTTTTAAATTGTATCACTTTCGCAATACCCAATGAATGTAAAACATGACGTAAATACAACTCATCAATATCTTTTCTAGACACTACATTAATCTTTAAATTCCAATCTTGATAAAGCGATTCCAATTGTTTGAATTTATGTATTTGGTCATCGTTAAGATTAGGAAAATACTTTAAAATAAGATTCATTACTGTTAAATTTTCAACAAAAATATACTTTTTATATGCATATTTTTACAAAAAAATGGTATTACTTAAGTTCGTTTATACCTATCTTTGCCACAGGTATGAATAGCAATTTTTATTATTATCATATTTAAAAATTAATAGCATGACAAAACAGGCATTATCCTTTTCAAGGAAAGACTCTGCAAAATTCTTTAGAACACTTAACAAACGCGTTAACGATTACTTTAAAGACAATAACATAAAACGCACTGGAAATTGGAAAATATGGTTAAAAACCATCGTTATGTTTTCCTTATTTTTAACGCCTTACTTTTTAATTTTAACTATAGATTCCATTCCTGGTTGGGCACAATTACTTCTAACCATTGTAATGGGAATTGGTATGGCAGGAGTTGGCATGAATGTTATGCACGATGGCAATCATGGTTCATTTTCCAATAAAGAATGGATTAACCGCTTAATGGGAAGCAGTATTTATATTTTAGCTGGAAACGCATACAACTGGAAAGTGCAACATAATGTTTTACATCATACTTACACAAATGTTCATGGGCATGATGAAGATTTAGATGCTGGTCGTGTTTTACGTTTTACAGAGCATTCTGAGTGGAAATGGCATCATAAATTTCAACATTATTATTCTGTTTTACTTTACGGATTGCTTACTATAAATTGGGCTATTACTACAGATTGGCAACAAATGCGTCGCTACATGAAACGCAAATTATCTTACGGTAAGTTCCCTAATCCGGTTTGGAATTGGAGCAAACTAGTCATATCAAAAATAATTTATATTGGTGTTTGGATTGTTATTCCCATGGTGTTTTTGGACATTGCTTGGTGGAAAATATTAATTGGATTTTTTCTTATGCATTATACGGCTGGCTTAATTTTAAGTGTGGTATTCCAATTAGCACATGTTATGGAAGAAGCTGAAATGCCTTTACCAGAAAAAGATGGTACTTTGAAAAATACTTGGGCTATTCATCAACTTAAAACCACAATTAATTTTAGTACTAAAAACAGAATGGTCAACTGGTTTACTGGTGGATTAAATCATCAGGTTGAGCACCATATTTTTCCACACATAAGCCATGTGCATTATACTAGAATTTCAAAAATAGTTAAGGAAACAGCAAAAGAATTCAACTTACCCTATAACGAATATAAAACTACACGTGGAGCTATTATCTCGCATTTCAAATACTTACGGCAAATGGGCAGAAAACCAGCTTTACAAGTCTAACCACTATTATTTACAATACATTGCATGCAATTACTATCTGATAGAATTTTAAACATGGCTACGTCTGCTACGTTAGCTATGGCAGCCAAAGCCAGGGAACTTAGAGGTGAAGGAAAAGATATTATTGGTTTAAGTTTGGGTGAACCAGATTTTAACACTCCAGATTTTATTAAAGAAGCTGCTATTCAAGCTATAAATGATAATTATAATTCTTATACACCTGTTGATGGGTATGTAGAATTAAAAGAAGCTGTTATCACAAAGTTTAAGCGTGATAATAACTTAACTTATACATTACCTCAAATAGTAGTTTCTACGGGTGCAAAACAAGCTTTAGCAAATATTGCTGGAGTTATGTTGAATAAAGGTGATGACGTTATTTTACCCTGTCCGTATTGGGTAAGTTACGCTGATATTGTAAAATTAAATGACGGTGTACCTATTGAAGTTAAAACATCCATTGATACCGATTTTAAAATGACCGCTTCACAATTAGAAGCTGCCATTACACCAAATACAAAAATGATTTGGTTTAGCTCACCTTGTAACCCTAGTGGTTCTGTGTACAGTAAATCTGAGTTAAGAGCCTTAGCTGATGTTTTGGTAAAACACCCGAATATTTATGTGGTTTCTGATGAAATTTATGAGCATATCAATTACGGTGAAGGCCATACAAGTATTGCAGAATTTGATGATATGTATGATAGAACCATCACAGTAAACGGTGTTTCTAAAGCCTTTGCTATGACGGGTTGGCGTATAGGCTATATTGGTGCGCCAGAAAAAATTGCTCGTGCTTGTAATAAAATGCAAGGTCAAATTACAAGTGGTGCCAACTGTATAGCACAACGTGCTGTAATTACCGCTTTAAATGCATCACCTTCTCGTGTACAATATATGGTTGATGAGTTTAAAGTACGCCGTGATTTAATTCTAGGTTTACTAAACGATATTGAAGGATTTAAATCGAATACACCTGAGGGTGCTTTTTATGTATTCCCAAATGTTTCATATTATTTTGGAAAGACATTACGTGGAAAAAAAATAAATAATGCCACTGATTTTTCTTTATACTTATTAGAGGAAGCACTTGTAGCAACCGTTACAGGTGAAGCTTTTGGAAATCCAGATTGTATTCGTATTTCTTATGCGGCTTCACAAGAACAAATTATTGAAGCCATAAAACGTATAAAAGATGCTGTTAGTTAAAACTACAGTTTTATAACTATTTTTCAGTATCTGTCAGGTTTTCAAAACATAAGAGGTCTTTTATTTTATCCAAAACAATATTCATTTGATCAATATTAAAACTAAGATGCTCATCATTAACTGCTTCTAAGTATAAACGAATAGTTTTCAGTTCTGATTTTTGATATATTTCAAAGGTTAAAATTGAATCTTGCAATATCCATTTACCTTCTTTCATCTTTGGCATCTCATTTCCACAGTAACCTGTAAAATTGGGATAAAACAATGTTTTGTTTTTATTGAAAATGATATTAAATCTACTATTAATGCTAAAAACAAAAGATTTAAAAAAATCGCTTAAAAACTAAATTTTAATGTTTCTATTTTTCAAAATCTTGTTTTTTCTTAAACAGACTCTTAATGAAAAAAAAATAATTACGAAACATGATGTATGTCACTTTTTACGTTACAAGTTCAACTTAATTTTGTCTAAATTTTTAGAAGTAAATTAAACATGACACTAAAAAAAAGGGTTCTTAAAATAGGGTTATTAATACTGGTTATTGTTTCTCCATTATCTTTAATAAGCCAGGTAAATGAAAAGCCAAAAATTGATTGGAATATCACCTCCCAAATATGGTTAAGATATTCTGATTTAAACGATGGTTCTCAAATATATAATGAACCTGCCACAGAATTTTTAGACATTTCTATTAGAAGATTACGTATTCCTGTCTCGTCCCAAATAACGCCTAATATTTTTGCTTATGCTATTTTTGGTGGAAATAGTTATAGTTTTAAAAATGAAAACTTTCCTATTGGTATATTAGATTTATATGTTGAGTATAAATTTGCAAAATTTTTAGAAGTTGGTATTGGCAAATCTGGTTGGCAGGGTTTAAATAGATGGAATATTCGTTCCAGCAAAACCTTAATGGGATTGGATTCACCACTATTTACCTTAAATTCTGTTGAAAAAAATGATGACATCGGTCGTTTATTCGGTGTTTGGTTAAAAGGGCAAGCAGGAAAGTTTGATTACAGACTTGCCTTTAACAGACCTTTTGCCGTAACCATTGTGCCTGATGGTGAAGTAAATTTTGCTAACAATAAACCTAGAGTAAAAACCTCATCTTACGTAAAATATCAATTTTTTGAGCATGAATCCAATAAATCTGCCTACCAAATAGGCACCTACATGCAATCTAAAAAAGTATTTAATATCGGGGCTGGTTTTCAGTATCAAGAGAAAGCCATGAGTGATAACGATGCGCAACTTCAAGGTACAAATTTTTATGACATGAAACATTTTGCAGTAGATTCGTTTTTAAACCTTCCGCTTCTAAATGATGATGCCATAACTGCTTATTTAGGCTTTTTTGACTATGATTTTGGTGAAAACTACATTAGAAACGTTGGTGCAAACAACCCCACAAACGGTGGTGGAACCGACTTTAATGGAAGTGGTGTAGCATTCCCAATGATTGGTACTGGTATTACCTGGTTTACACAATTTGGTTATGCATTTAAACAAACTAAAGTTTTAAACCTTCCTATGGTTATTCAACCAAATATTGCTGTGCAACACTCCAATTGGGATTTACTGGAAGACGATATGGTTGTTTACGATTTTACCGTTAACTTTATGCTAAACGGAACACATAATAATAAACTAAGCCTAGGCTATCAACATCGTCCCATTTTTGACGCAACTACATTAAAACAAAAAGATTATAAAGGAATGGCAGTCATACAATACCAAATTTCTGTAAAGTAAAAACCAGTATTATAACCTAAAAACCATCACGTTTAAGTTATGTGAATTTAATTTAAAAATTCTCACTTTCACATTTTTGAATTCTTCTCTTTTTTAGCATCAATTTATAACAAAATCCATCAAATTCTAAACATATTAAAACCGTATTTTCTATACGGAATGAGTTCTTAAGTTTGAAGCCTGTAAAAGGGCAAACTCCGTAAAAACTTTCGTAATTTTGCTAGCTAAAAGTTTCCTAAAAACTAAAATGATGAGTAAAATTATGACAGTCGACATATTGTCGAGTATTAAAGGCGCGCAACCCTCTGAGGCTGTGAACAAATTATTTGAAGTTATTAAAAATGCAAACCCAACAAATAATAATGCTTTTAATAATAATCATGGTAATGCGGTGTCATTAAATGATTTGAGAGCAGATGTGGTGATAGAAAGCCCTGAAACCGAGAAACAAATCATTAAAGAAAACTTCCCAAAAGAAAAAGACGGTTATTTAGTTGTAGCTAAAGTAATTGAAGAGTAATTAAGATGGAATCTCAAATAAAACACATACACCAACAATTGGTGTCTAAACAGGTGCGTTGTACAGATTTGGTACAACAAAAATTAGATTTACTTAAAAAGAACACCAATAATACCGTTAACAGTTTGTTAGACAAGCTTGCTCTAAATTTAGCCGCAAAGGTTGATGCGAAAATTTCTAATGGAGAATCTATCGGGCTTTTAGAAGGCATTCCTTTTGGAATTAAAGATGTGTATATGCTTCAAGGCACATATACAACAGCGAGTTCAAACTTATTAAAAAATTATAAATCGGCATATACGGCAACGGCAATTCAAAAACTTTTAGACGCTGGTGCCATTCCCATAGTCAAAGAAAACTGCGATAGTTTTGGTCATGGATCCTCTAGTGAAAACACCATTTTTGGCGCCGTTAAAAACGCCATTAACCCAGATTTGGTTGCTGGTGGTTCAAGTGGTGGTTCTGCCGTAAATGTAGCTAAAGGCTATACCGTGTTTTCCATTGGTGGCGATACCGGTGGTTCTGTGCGTCAACCTGCTGGTTACAATAATATTTATGGTTTAAAACCCACTTACGGACGTATTTCGCGTTACGGATTAATGGCTTACGCATCTTCTACGGATTGTGTTGGCCCATTAGCCAAATCTGTTGAAGACATTCGTATTGTTTTAAATGTGATGAGTGGAAAAGACGTAAAAGACCAAACCACATACGCTTCTGTTGAAATAAATGAGGATTCTATTTTAAAATCTGATGGCATTAAAACCGTTGGTTACTTTAAAAACTTCATTGAAAGTAATGCGATTGATACTCAAATAAAATCTGATTTTTTAGCAAGCATCGAAAAAATAAAAGCAAAAGGTATCAAAGTGAAAGCTCTAGATTTCTTTGAATCTGAAACTTTGGTGTCAACTTACTATACTTTAGCAATGGCCGAAACTGCCTCAAATTTATCACGATTGGATGGCACTAATTATGGGAATCGTATTGAAGCTGATAATTTAAAAGAAACCTATGCTGTAACCCGTTCCGAAAATTTTTCAGAAGAAACGAAACGCAGAATTGTTGGTGGCAACCAAGTGTTATCCCAAGGGTTTTCAGATGAAATCTATTTAAAAGCATTGGCTATTCGTGATAATATTTCCGATAATTTCAATACAGATTTTGAAGCAGTTCATATCATCTTATCACCTGTTACACCAAGCACACCGCCTAAAATTGGTGATAGTTTAAAAGACCCGTTAGCTATGTATTTATCCGATGCCTATACCGTTGGTTTTAGCTTAGGGCAACTACCAACCTTAACTATTCCGCAGGGAACCGCAACAGGGCTACAAATTACAGCTGCAAAAACTAATGACGAACTCGTTTTGAAGTTTGCTAACTTCCTAAAAGACACGATATAATGAAACATCCATTAATAAAATTGTCAATCCAACCAAGTATCTCTATTTGGATATTGCATCTGACCTCTAAAAAAATATAATACACAGATGAAACTGGAGCAATTAAATGATCTACTAAAAAAACACGAGCTAGAGCTGGTCATCGGGCTTGAAACGCATGTTCGATTAAACACAAAAACCAAGTTGTTTTGTTCCTGTCCAAATCAGGAAATTGAAACACCTAACCAAAATATATGTTCGGTATGTACAGGGCAAATGGGCGTTTTACCTGCCATAAATAAAGAGGCTATTAAAAAGGCTGTTTATTTTGGAAAAGCGGTGAAATCTACGTTTGAAAATGAGATTATTTCTTGGGATAGAAAGCATTACGAATATCCGGACAACCCAAAGAATATACAAATTACACAGTTTCACAACCCCATAATTCCAGACGGACAAGTATCCTGTTTTAGAAACGATGGATCGCAGTTTACCGTTAATTTAACGCAAGTCCATATTGAAGAAGATGCGGCAAAATTAATGCACGAGAAAAAGGTCTCTTTAGTAGATTTTAATAAAGCTGGTGTGCCACTAATTGAAATTGTAACTGAACCTTGCATTCGCCATATTGAAGACGCTTCTATTTATGCACAATACATTCAACGTATTGTTCAGAATTTAAGGATATCTGAAGCAAATCTTGAAAAAGGGGAATTTAAATCAGATGTTTCGGTGTCTTTACGCAAAAAAAGAAGTTACGATTTAAACCCACGCACCGAAATAAAAAACCTGAACTCCTTTAAGTTTATGGTGGAGGCTTTAAAAGAAGAAATTGAAAAACAACTCAACTACTTTTTAGAGCATGCAGCATTTAGACCAGACCAAACTACGGTTTTGTGGGATGCTGATTTGAAGCAAACCAAAACCATGCGTAAAAAGGAATTTGAAGCGGATTATCGTTTTATTTCTGAACCAGATTTACCTTTTGTAAATATTAAAAAAGAAATTGAATCCACAGAAGTTGATACTAGCGCACTACCCTACGCTGTTGAGACTATTTTGATAAAAGGCGGTGTGTTACCACAAGATGCTAAGTTTTTCACAGCAGATTCCATACGTTCAAAAACATTTATGACTATTAATGATGAATTAAAAGACCCATCATTTGTAGCTAAAACTTTGGTAAATAATATGGCTGCTGATGAATACGGCGACATTCACGATATCAATCATTTAATAGACATATTCAAGCTTTTTCAAACTGAAAAGATTACAGCTGTTTTGGTTCAAAATGCCATTACTTCGTATCTTAAGGACAGAACTTTTAACTACAATAAATACTTTGAAGAACATACCATTTCAGGGGATAAAATAACAAATGCGATTGAAAAAGTGATTTCCGAAAATGAAGCTATTGCTAACGATATAAAATCTGGAAACCAAGGAAAAGCCGGTATTTTAGTCGGAAAAGTTATTGCTATTATTGGTAAAGGGGCTTCGGGTAAAGTGATTCGTGGAGGGGTTTTGGATGCGCTTTCTAAAAAGGACGAAAGACTGAAGACAGAAGACCAAAACGAAACCAATGTCAGACTGAGCGCTCCCGATAGCTATCGGGACGAAGTCCAAGCAAAAACAACGAAAACCAGAGACGAAGAAATTCTACCAGAAATTCCAATCATAATAAAGGATAATTACAGAACGCACAAAGCTTCTCAATTATCAGAAGGATCCATATCAGAAAAAGTGACTTTATCAGGTTGGGTATCTAGTGTGCGCGATCACGGTGAACTCATGTTTATCGATTTAAGAGATTCTAGCAATGAAATTTTTCAAGTGCGATTGAGCAGAGAATCGTTCCCTAATTTAGATGAGCTTGTAAAATTAAAACCAGAGTCGGTTATTTCTGTAACAGGTGTGGTAGTTCAAAGAAAAGAAGATGATTATAATGCGAGTTTACGTGCAGGAACTATTGAATTAGAAACCTCAGAATTAGAAATTTTAAACCTATCGAAAACGCTTCCTTTTGAAATAAAAAGAGCCACAAAAAGTAACGAAACGGTTCGTTTTCAATATAAATTTTTAGACCATAGAAATAACGATGTCCGTAAAGCCATTGTGAACCGCCACAAAGTTATAAAGCTATTACGTGATATTTTAGATAATGAGGATTTTTTAGAAATTGAAACCCCTATTTTAAGCGCAGGAACCGATGAAGGCGCACGTGAATTTATCGTGCCTACTCGTAAACAAGCAGGCTCGTTTTATACGTTGCCACAAGCACCTCAACAATTTAAGCAAATGTTGATGGTAAGTGGCTATGAAAAGTATTTTCAAATAGCACGTTGTTTTAGGGATGAAGATTCCCGTGGCGATCGCCAACCAGAATTTACACAATTGGATATAGAAATGGCTTATGCCAGTATGCAAAATATTATTGATTTAAACACTAAAATGTTTAATGGGATAGTTGAAAAAGTATATGGCAAAAAATGGAATTTACATCCTTTTGAAGTACTAACTTACAAAGAAGCCATGGACCAATATGGTTGTGACCGACCAGATTTGCGTTACGGCTTGCAAATGCAGGATATTACAGCTATTGTAAAAGATACAACCTTCCAGGTATTTAGTAAACCCATTGAAGATGGTGGCATTGTAAAATGCATTAAGGTTTCTGCTGAGGAACAAGGCAACAAACGCATGTCTAAAGGGCAAATAGAAAACCTTACGGCCATTGCGCAAGAAAACGGACTTGGTGGTTTGGCTTATATTATTGTAAACGAAAACGATTTACAGTCGCCCATTATTAAGTTTTTAGGAGAAGATATTGCCAAAAGAATTATTGAAGCTTCCGAAGCTAAAATTGGTGATATTGTGTTTTTCTCCGCTGCTGATTACACCACTGCCAATAAAGCTTTAGATGCCGTAAGACAAGAAATGGGCCGCTTATTAAAACTTATAAACCCCAAGGAATTAAGGCCAGCTTGGGTTATAGATTTCCCCATGTTTGAAAAAACAGACGAAGGCCGTTGGACGTTTACGCACAACCCATTTTCTATGCCAGCTATTGCAGATTTAAACAAGCACATGAATGGAAATGAAGATGAAATTGGTAGCATTATAGCGCAACAATATGACCTGATACTTAATGGTTATGAAATTGGCGGCGGTTCGGTGCGTGCACACAAACCCGAAATACTAGAAGCTACATACAAAAATATGGGCTATAATAAAGACGAGATGATGAAGAGTGTAGGCACCATGTATAAAGCATTCCATTATGGTGCGCCACCACACGGCGGTATTGCTTGGGGCATCGACCGTTTGATGATGATTTTAGAGAAAAAGGCATCTATCCGGGAAGTTATGGCATTCCCGAAAACTGGCACTAGCGAAGATTTATTATTTGGTGCACCTTCCATGTTATCTGATAAAAAAGTGGAAGAAATGAATGTGAAGGTAATCAGGAAATAGTTTTTTTTGATTCTGGAATTTAGATTTCAAAAATTCAAAACTAAATATAAAAATCTCGATATTGTACTATCGGGATTTTTACTTTTTTACAGGAATAATTAATTATCTTTACGGGATAACAGTGATAAAAACTTACTATATCCTGACTTATTTACGGGATATGAGTGATAAAAGTTATTATATAACGAGTTGGCAACAATAAGAGAAAATGACGAACAAAAAACAATATTCTTTACTTTTTGTGCAAACTGTCGAACGATTGAATAATAGCGTAAGACAATTTGTGGAAAAAAATAGTGACATTTTAGAGTTGACTACTGACAACCCAATGGAACTTTTAATAAAAGATAAATCTAAAATATCGGACTTTCAATTTCTTATTCACAGTCCTCATCAAGACAATAGAAACAAAATACTTTTCAAAGCTGACTACAATCCGACAAATAGTGCAGTAATCGGAACTAAAAAATCAGTTACCGAAGAAAAATCAATTTTGGCAATTTTAGAACAATGGACTAATATAATTCGTTCTTATAATAAAGCGAGTTGGACACCCGAAGAAAATATTCTAAACGAATATGAACGTGAATTTTATGAGAACTTTGAAATTTTAGATGACGATGCTGACATAAACCCTTATGAACTGGACAAACAGATAATTATACACAATTATTTTGTTAACGTAATAAAAGTATTAAAAGTCAATGAAGAGGAGAACGCTGAATTAATAAAAGAAGCGGAAGAAATAAAGGACAATATCCCTAAAATGACAAAAAAGACGACAGTCAAAAAGATTAGTCGATTTTTTGCGAATGTTAGAAAGAAAAGTCTGCCTTTACTAAAAGAAGTTTTAGAATTAGGTCGTAAAGAAGTTTTTAAAAGAGGAATAAAATTTGTCCTTGACAATATCGGAGATTGGATTGCACTAATTGGATAAATTACTGTTGCCAATAACTAAGCATTCGTGTGGTCGGTACGACCCAACATGAATGCAGTGTTGAC
>CAXBID010000064.1:0-16452 GCA_963975495.1 uncultured Flavobacteriaceae bacterium
CCAATCTATCGTTCGGACTATCTTACAAATTTTAATCGGACACTATTGATTTAATTTATTGAAGATGTTTTATGGGCAGTCGAAAGGTTTTTTAAAGAAAAGACATCATATATAAAAGAAGAGCAACTTTAATCGTTGCTTTTTTTTTGTGCGTTATTTTTTTCTCCCTTTTTTGGCATTGGCCCTCTAAGGTGAATTACTAGTCCGTTTAAAAAATTACGTAGAATTTGATCGCCACATTCCATATATTTAGGATGGTCTTCTTTTCTAAAAAAAGCACCGAGTTCGCTTTTAGAAATTCTAAAATCAACAAGAGCTAAAATTTTCACAATATCATCATCACGAAGCTTTAAAGCAACACGTAACTTTTTCAATATATCGTTGTTTGTCATATCTGTAATTTAAGTATTTAGTTAGGTTGTATTTCATCGATTTTGATTAATTGGATACCGCTTTCTAGCGTTTTTTTAACTTTTGTAAAGATACCTAAATTATAGGTTTTGTGTTATTGCGTTTTTCACAATTAAAAAGACTTTAAGTTGCTGTTAATCAGTGTTATAAAAAATAATATTTTATTTGTTTTACAACGGGTAAAATGATAAAATGCATTTTTTTTGGATAAATAAAATGGATTCATTGATAAAGTAAATAAAATTCACGACAAAATACCTACTGTTTTTCGATGAGTTACATTATATCTACGATTAATAAACGACTCTTCTGTGTAACTTTATGTTATAATTAATTAATCCCTTAAGAAATGATTAATAGAGTAGAAAAGCTAAGCCTTTTGTCTGAAATGATTGCATTCGCAAAATATGATAAAGATATAAAGCGTATAGAATATAATTTTTTGCTGGGTGTTGCAAAACAGCTAGAAATAACTCGTGAGGATTTCGAGTATTTAATTGAGCATCCTGTTACTTATACCCACTTAAAATCCCATAGTGAACGCATAGTACAGTTTCATCGCTTGGTTTTATTGATGAACATTGAGCAAGAATATGGAGAAGAAAACGAAAATAACTCAGCAGGAGTAATAAAGTTATATAATTTTGGTTTACGTATGGGCTTAAGCCATGAGTCTATTACCAAAGTGCTTTATTTAATGGAAAGTTTTCCAAATAAAATTGTACCACCAGATGTGTTGATCGATATTTTTAAAACACAATACAATTAAAATTTTGCTAAGATTAATTTGAAGTGTTGTCTTTTAAAAGACTGAAAAGCTAAGGGTTTATACTTTTAGCTTTTCTATTTTATTTTGGTAGCTTTTAATATCATGGGTTATCAATGATAATTCTATTAATAATGTAAATTCAATGGTAACCCAAAACTATGGGTTTTCAATCTTTATTATTTTTAGTTTTTATTTAAGGCAAAAATTTCGAGAGTTTTACCCGTTACTTTTTCAAAAAGTCCAGATTTACGTGTGGCTCCCCAAATCTCAAGTTCAGGGTCACCTTCGGTAGTGATCAAAAATGAGATTTTCTTTTTAGTCTTTTTAATTTCCAAATGTTGAACGTTTTGAAAATGACTTCTATCCAAGCCATCTGCCACCCGCAGTAACGCCGATAATTTTTTTATTCTTTTGCGTAAACCTTTGCGCAAGGATTTAAATTTTTTGTGACGTTTTTTTGGTGTAGATCTCCTGTGGTATCTTGCAACATGAGCCATTACATTTACTTCATCCTCATTAAACCCTCTGAGATCTGAATTTCTAATAATATATAAGGCGTGTTTATGGTGTTTGCTATGCGAAATATAATAACCAATATCATGTAAAAGCGCAGCATATCTTAATAATTCACGATCTGATTCCAATAAATTAAGGTCTTTCTTAAATGCATCAAAAAGCTGAAGTGCCATGTTTGCTACATGGGTAGAATGTTGTTCCAACCAATTGCATTTACGCAGTAGTTCATATATGCTACGTTCACGCGGATCGGTAATATGCACTGCCAATTGTGAGCTAGGTTTTCCCTTTTCCTTATTGATGTAATCTATTATCATCCCATCCCGCAGGGCTGCTTCAGAGATTTTTATGTTTTCTATATTGAATTCATCTATCATCAAGTTAACCAGCACCATTCCTGGGTTGATAATATCCACTCTTTTTTCTTCCAGGTGCTTTTCTTTTAATCGTTGTTTTTTATTGAGTTTGATAAAATAGCTGTAAAAAGACTTAAAGTCTTTATGAGAATACACAAATTCATTTAAGGTTATGGAAGCTGATTTTGAGTTGCGATCGGCAATCATGGCAGCGATATTTTCCATGGTGCCCGACGAACCGATAATGGTTTTTACTGGATACTTTTCAAGAACGCTAGCAACTTCACTTAATTCTTTCCTAAAATGATCTTGTAGTGCCTCTATTTCTTTTTGGGTAATGGGATCTGAGTTTACAAATTGGGCAGCCATCCTCGCCACTCCTAATTTTAAGCTTTTAAAATAATGAAACCCATCACTATTCCCCACGATAAATTCCACACTGCCACCACCAATATCAACCATAAGCACCATGTCTTTATCTAGGGCGATACTATGACGTATAGCGTATCCTATCATTTCTGCCTCCATTTTTCCTGAAATTGCACGCGCTTTTATGCCCAATTCATCAATTGTCCTCTGTATAAAGTCTCCACCATTTTTGGCTTCCCTTATTGCACTGGTGGCACAGGCCAATATATGCTCTACGTTTTGGCTATCACATAAAAATTTTATGCGCCTTAAAGCATCTATTCCACGTTCCATGGCTGCTTCACTTAAATGGTGATCCATGCCTTTTTCAGCAAGTATGACCATTTCCTTAAGTTTATCTATAGTACGGAAACTGCCATCGGGATAAATATCCACTAAAACGGCATGAAAGGAATTTGTCCCAAGGTCTATGGCGGCAATTCGTTTGGTAGGTTGCGTAATTTGATCAGTTTCAATCATTTTAATGGGTGTTTATATTAACTGCTATTTATTCCTTTTTAAGGCTTTCCTTGTAAATAAAAAATAATTATTAAAACAGACGTTTTAAACGTTCAATTTTTCTAGCTTGGATTGATATCCTTTTATTTCATCACGTACTTTGGCAGCTACAATAAAATCCAATGCTTTTGCAGCTTCTTCCATAAGTTTTCGTTTCTCCCTAATTTTCTTTTCCAATTCAGGTTTGCTCAAGTATTCACTTTCTGGTTCAGCGGCTTTTGCTGCTTCCAATTGATAACTGTAAGTGCTTACCGAATTTTTAGAAAGTACATTGTCTAAACTTTTATTTAGCGCTTTTGGTTCTATATTGTGTTTGGTGTTGTAAGCAATTTGTTTTTCGCGTCTGTATTCAGTTTCATCCATAGTTTTTTGCATGCTTTTGGTGATTTTATCAGCATACATTATAGCTTTACCGTTTAAGTTTCTTGCAGCTCTACCAACCGTTTGGGTTAATGATCTAGTTGAACGTAAAAAACCTTCTTTATCAGCATCTAAAATAGCAACCAACGATACTTCTGGTAAATCCAAACCTTCACGAAGTAAATTTACGCCCACCAATACATCAAACAAGCCTTTCCGTAAATCCTGCATAATCTCAACACGCTCTAAGGTATCCACATCACTATGTATGTAACGGCATCGAATTTGTATTCGGTCTAAATATTTAGTCAATTCTTCTGCCATTCGTTTTGTTAAGGTTGTCACTAAAGTGCGTTCATCTTTCTCAACACGTTGCTGAATTTCTTCAATTAAATCATCAATTTGATTTAAACTCGGGCGGACTTCAATCATGGGATCTAAAAGACCTGTTGGACGAATAACCTGTTCAACATATACACCATCAGTTTTTTGTAACTCATAGTCAGCAGGAGTTGCACTTACATAAATAACCTGATTCTGAATGGCTTCAAATTCTTCAAATTTTAAAGGCCGATTATCCATAGCGGCTGGCAGTCTAAAACCATATTCCACAAGGTTTTCTTTTCTACTTCTATCGCCGCCATACATGGCATGCACTTGGGAAATGGTGACATGGCTTTCATCAACAACCATTAAATAATCCTCTGGAAAATAGTCCAATAAACAGAACGGACGTGTTCCGGGTAAACGCCTATCTAAATAACGTGAATAGTTTTCAATACCAGAACAATAGCCTAATTCTCGAATCATTTCCAAATCAAATTCGGTGCGTTCCTTTAACCGTTTTGCTTCTAAATGTTTACCAATGTCTTTAAAATAATCATGCTGTTTGACTAAATCGTCTTGAATTTCTTTGATGGCGCCTTGTAACACATCTGGCGAGGTTACAAACATATTTGCTGGATATATGGTAAGTTGGTCATATTTTTCAATAACCTGATTGGTTTGAATATTGAAAGATTCCATATCTTCAATTTCATCACCAAAAAAGTGGATTCGAAAAGCATCATCAGCATAACTCGGGAAAATATCAACGGTATCACCTTTTATTCTAAAATTTCCATGTCTGAATTCATCTTCGGTTCGAGAATATAAACTTTGTACTAATTGATGTAATAATTTGGTGCGTGAAATGACCTGATCTCTTTTTAACGTGACTACGTTTTTTTGAAATTCAACAGGGTTTCCAATACCATAAATACATGAAACAGAGGCAACGACAAGTACATCCCTACGACCAGAAAGGAGGGAAGATGTAGCGCTTAAACGCATTTTTTCTATCTCTTCATTGATGGATAGATCCTTTTCAATATAAACTCCAGAAACAGGGATGTAAGCTTCTGGTTGATAATAATCGTAGTACGAAACAAAATATTCAACGGCATTATCAGGAAAAAACTGTTTAAACTCAGAGTATAATTGAGCGGCCAAGGTTTTATTGTGCGCTAAAATTAAAGTGGGTTTTTGAACTTCTTCAATAACATTTGCAACCGTAAAAGTTTTTCCTGAACCTGTTACACCAAGTAAAGTTTGATATTTTTCATTGGAATTCAGACCAGTTACAAGCTGTTTTATAGCTTCTGGCTGATCTCCAGTTGGACTGAACCCCGATTTAATTTTAAACTGCATTTTGCAAAAATAAAGAATTTTTAGTGCTTGGTTTAATTTCTAGCAGCCTTTAATGTAGAGTATAAACTTTTCGTAAAAATCTATTCAGTTTTTAACTGAAATTTTTATTTAGATTTCCACCTTCGTGGGAATGACAGTTTAAGCAGAAACCCTTAGGAAAAAACCTAAGGGAATGTTTTTTAATTAAGCAAAATAATGTGTTTATCGCTTTAAACTAAAGTGACCTTTAAATTCCCTACCATCTTGAAGTGAAACTTTAAACCAGTAATCATCCGAGTTCATCATATTACCATTAAACGTGCCATCCCAACCATTGGAAAGTGGGTTAAGTTGCTTTAAGAGCTTGCCATATCGGTTAAAAATATAAATATCACTTTGTGGTTGAAATTGGGCATTTATGCCAAGTATTTGCCATGAATCGTTAAAACCATCACCATTAGGCGTAAAGAAATTAGGATAATCTATAACAGAAATATCAATAGACGTTGTGCCGCATCCGTTTTTATCTCTTACAAAAAGCGTGTGAATACCACCTTTAATGCGGTCGAAAAATGGCTCATCTTGGTAAGAGGAAAACTCATCATCAAGTGCATATTCGTAATCACCTAAACCAAGATTCGTTTCATTTATTGTTATTGTGTTATTATCTGAAATATCAATTATGGTAATATCATCTTGGGTAATGGTTGCTAATTCTGAAGCATTAACAAAAACGTCTCTAGTTCTGGAACAACCAGTTCCATCTGTTTTAGTTAAGATTATAAAATAGGTTCCGGGAGTTGAAACGGTTAAAGTTTCATCAGTAGAAAGTGAAATACCAGTATCATTTACCCACTCATAGGTATAGGTTTCAGTAGAATTATCTTCAAGAGGATCTAAAACTATAGTAAAATTAGGGTCTGATGAACATACAATTTGTGGGGTTTCAATTGAAAACCCAGGCAAAGGATTCACAACAAAATCAATAGTTGTTGAAGCAGCACATACAGCATTTAATGGATTTATTACGTCAACAGTTATGGTTTGGGAACCAGAAATTAACGGGTTTGGTAATGACGTTGCATTACTGATTAAGCTGCCAGTTTCATCAATATAGGTATAAAATATATCCATAATAGTTTGAGAACCTAAAACAGTACTTTCAATATTCGAAGTGTTGAATGGGTATAATCCATCATCATCAATATCGCCAGAATCTCCATCGCAAACAACAAAAGGAGTAACTGGGTTTGCAACAGGACTTACATCTACAATAAATTCTAAAGTGGTTTCATCAAAACAAGGGCCATCTGGTGCAGAGGTTGTATTGTTGGTTACACGAATGCTAATAGTTTGACTCGCTGTTAAAAATGGATTTGGTAATGGACTTGGCAATGGATTTCCTATTTCATCAAAATATTCAACAGTCACATCCGTAGGGTTTTGAGCGCCTAATAAATCGCGTTCAACTTGGGATGTATCAAAAGGGAATTCACCATCATTATCATCGTCACATTGTCTGGTAATTGAAATAGGATTCGCTACGGGTAAGGGTTCCACATTTAAAAGAATATGAGCACCTAAACCTAAACAGTCGTTAGCAATATTACTATCTACTCGCACATAGATAAATTGAGAATTAGGATACCCAATATTTCTATAATTTGAAATATCTGTAATTTCATTTATTTCAGCTAAGGCATCGGCTTCATTTCTAAAGTATCTTGGAGGTAATGGATTTTGACCTACAGGAATAAAACTTAAAACAGTAGCGTCAATACTACTAAAATCAAATGTAGCCACGCCATCTCTATTATCATTGTTGGCATTATCTACACCGTTGATATCAAGAAAATCATCACATTGATTAAAGGTGACTAAAAAATTTGAAGGAATGACTGTGGTTGATACGTTGAGTTGGATTTCAGAAACAATACCACAACCAAATGCACTTTCGATTCTTGCCCAGACCACGTCCGAACTTATGGTTCTGTTTTCAAAAGTTGTTGGGTTATTAATAAAATCCGGACTTGTAATATCTCCAAAACTGGCAGCAGCTTGGGTTAAGAAATAAGTGAACGTTTCATTTGCAGCATTTGCTGAAATTTCATTATTTGCCTCAGTTAAGTTAAAGAAGCTAAAACCAAGTGTAGTCAGGTCATCATCATCACATTGAATTAAAATAACTGGAGAATTTATGATTGGCAAAGGGTTAACAGTGAGTTCAATTTCATCTGAATATAAACTACAACTATTTCCGCTTCTGTCTAGTTTTACTCTGTACTGAAAGTTATTGAATGCTAAAGGCGTATTTGAAATAGTTAAAGCAGTTGTTTGCGAACCACTGTAAATGGCATCATCAGCAATTGGATTCCAAGTGGTTCCGTCTGTGCTCAATTCCCATTGATACGTTTCAGCATCTGCAGAAATTACAGAAATAATTTGGCTTGAGGATTCACAAACTTCTGTATCTACGGGTTGTGTAGTTATAGTGATTGGAGCAAAATCTAAATAATCACTATTAGGTATCGTGTAGCCATCACTCGCATTAGTAACCAAACCTTGGCCTGTATTTGAATCTGGTGTTAAATCTACCACAACAATACCGTTGCCTAAATAATTATCACCGTTGGCATCAGAAAAGCCAGCTTCAATAACATCGCTACATCCATCCCCATCACTATCAGAATCTATGTAACTAAAAATAGTATCTAAATCAAAATCATTTAATGTATAACCAATAAGATTGCTATCTGGTGTAGTTTCAGCAAGGTCAACCCAACCGTTTATTCCAAAAGGAAATCCGCTATCTACAATACCATTTAAATCAGTATCAGATAAAAGGCCTAATTGTCCAGTTTCAATTAAATCCGTTATACCATCGTTATCACTATCTAAATCATAAAAATCAGGAACGGTATCGGCATCCGTATCAAGGGGAATTCCTGCTATATCATAAATATCATCCAATCCATTTAAGTCTGCATCAACACCAGAAAGCGGTCGAAGGATTCCAATGTTTTCAACAAAGTCTGGAATGCCATCGTTATCACTATCTAAATCCAATGCATCTTCAATGCCGTCAAAATCATTATCATTTGCCACACAAGTCGCGGTTAGTTTGAAAGTGGCTTGATTACTACTAGTATCCGATGTGTTTTTATGAATATAAGTTATCGCGTTTACCGAATTAGCAGAAAAACTAAATGTACCAGTGCCTAAAGCTAAAGACGTTCCGTTAAGTTTAAAACGTATTTCAAAAGCTGAAATTTGAGTGATTCCGGTTTCATATACGCCATCGAAATTGGTGTCAACTAATAATTGATCATCTGGATCTAAAAGGGTAATTGTTTTTGTATTTGGTACACGAATTATAAATTCTTCATCATTGGTAAGTAGCCCACTGCCTAAAGCTGAAGAGCTTGCGTATTCAAATAATAAATTTAAATTGTTATTGAAAACTAAAGCGTAGGTAACACTTACTTCAGCCGTATTATTTCTGCTTGGTGTTTCACTCATAAAAGTCCCATCAGTTGTTCCTACTAAAGGTGTGGTTGCTTTGGTTCCTATAGTATTGATAGATCCTGTATATGTATATGAACCAACTGGAATACTACCAGAAGTCGGATTGGATAAATTAATATTTTGATTGCCGTTAGATTCTGTACAATTTAAAATACCATCATTATCATTATCAATATCGGTATTATCTGGAACGCCATCATTATCGATATCATCGGGACAAATACTTACGGGAACTTCAAGGGATTCTAGCGTTGTATTTGTACAATTGAGTGTTCCTATTAGTTTATAAGTTCCAGATAGATTGGGTGTATATTGTAAAGCGGTATTTCCAGTAGTGGTAAACCCTCCGCCAGAGCCATCATCAAAAAACCATTCAAAACTATCAAAACTTCCAGCATTAGCGACTTCCAAAGTCACGTTTGGAATACAAACTCCCAAAGTTGCAAAAAGCGCATCAAAATTTATTTCTGGAGGACTTGGAAACCCAGAATAGAAGCTTCCTGAAGTGGCAGAACCATCATAATTAAAATAGGCACAATATAGTTCGTCCGAGCTTTGAACGGAGACATTTCCTGATAACCCGAGAACTTTATAGGTAATGTAATCTGTTTTTCCAGTTACGGGACTTGGACCTGTAGTATTGAAGTTATTAAGTGGTAAATTATTGATAGTAACGGTGGCTCCCACTTTTGTAACGATGGAAACCCCACCAGAAAACACTCTACCTCCAATACTTTGAATATTTGCGATGTTATCAAGGTTTCCTCTTGTTTCACAACTTAAAGGCGGAACAAAAAACATGCCTTGGTTGGCTTCATTTGGAGAGCCATTATTTCCTAAACCTCCAACACCTTGATATGCGAATACAGGTTGAGAAGTTTCAACATACATATTGCCAATACCAGAATAAAAATTACCCTCTATAACATAAAATTCTCCAGCATTTATTGTAGAAATTGGCGCATTTCCATTTATACTGATTGTGGTATTATCTGAATGCGCAACGATTAAAATATTTTCCCAGACATCAGAACCATCACCTCTAACAAAAATATATTCCGTACCAACTTTTGATAATCCAACAATTTGGTCAATACCGTAATCCCTACCATTACCTCCACCAAAACTTCCATTTGTAGAACCACAGTTTACAACAATAGGCTTGTCTGAATTAACTAAAGCACCTATTAATCCGTCCTGATTTATTACAGAATCATTACTATTGGTTGCTATGGTATAACTTTCACCTTCATTGAGGTTAACAACTATAGGGGTAACCCCAGTATAGTTCTTGATAATTAATCCAGCATCAAGATCGCTAAATGTAACTTGGGTATTGTCCTCAGTAGCCATTACTGAAACAAAATTCAAATAATTGTCCTGAGGATTCTCATTAGTGTAGCTACCCACTCTAAAAGTTGTACCTAATGCAGCCAAACCTTTACTTACTAAAGCACCTGCTTGGGCACCACTACCAGCATTCATTCTTACTGAAACATATACAGTTCCTTCTGCTTCAATTATATACCCTCTATCGTTTACAACCGTACTGGTTTGTGGAGAGGGGATAAATAGTTGTCCGTTTCCAGTGCCTAAAAATATTTCCTGTGGGTTGGCATTTGATACTACACCAGTAATATAGCTTGCCACAGGTTGACCCACTGGCATAATGGTATAATTAATATTTGCGGCACTGGGTGTTGATATATAGATGTATTGTTCCTCTGGATTTGCATTACCAAATTCAGCACTTGTTAATGGCGGAATGTAATGTGTTTTACTCAGTTGAGCGAACCCTTGAATACTGACTAAAAGTGTTAATGAAAGGAATAGTCGTTTAAATATTCTGGATGAATTCATTTATTATAATGAAAATTGCTATTAATTATAATTACTCAAAATAGAACGAAATACTAAAATATAGTATTTGATTTTATTTAGACTAAAAAAATGTTATAAGGTTTACTCTTTTAGATAAAAAGAACAAAAAGACCACTAATAAGTACTGATTGAAGTTTTTATGAACCGTTTTTCTAAAGAATTAAGCTTTGGGGTCTTAGCGTTTTAAAGCAAAATGCCCTTTAATATCAAAGGCGTTACCATCTTGAACCACCTTGGCTACAAACCAGTAATCATCAGCAGGCATATTTTGACCGTTAAATGTACCATCCCATCCAGGTGATGAATATGGAAGTGTTTTAAGAAGTTTTCCGTAGCGGTTATAAATGTAAACAACTGATCCCGGTAATTGATTTGCACCTACTATATGCCAAGTATCAAAAGCGCCATCGTTATTTGGGGTTACAAATTTTGGAATATCAATAACAAAAACGGTAGTAGAAATTGGTTCACAACCAAATAAATCAATAATAGTTACAGTGTGCTTACCTAGGGTTACATTGTTAAAAACATTTGATTTTTGTGGGGCTCCATCGTCTAAAACATATTCATAGTCTCCAATACCACTTATATCTATAGTTATGCTATTAGGATCTGCAAAATCAACAGTAGTTGTAAAGTTTATATTGGCTACTTCAGACTCAATAACTTCAAAGTTTTTTGTATAACTACAGTCATTTGCTCCTATGTTTATTGTGGTTGCCGTTACCCAATAATTACCGACTTGAGTTGGGTCATTTAATTGAATTTGAGATGTCGTTTCTCCAGTTGACCATAAATACGTGTCATTTGGATTACCAGTGTATGCATCAATAATTAAAGGTAAATCATTTGTACAAAGTGGTATTATATCATTAATAGGAATAACAGGTAAAGGATTTATAAATATGCTAAATTGTGTAATATCAAAACACCCTGTATTGTTGTTTTCTAGTCGGGCATAAATAAGTTCTCCATCACTGGCAGTGTGCAAATTATTTAAAGCATTGCTTCCTTGTTCTGCATCAATCAATTCACTGTAAAAGGAAATAGTATGTAGTGTAGGATCTTGAAGTCCTAAAATATTACTATTGTTATCAGATAGGTTGAAGGCTAAAACACCATCAAAATCGTCATCACAATCAATCAAATCAGGAGGCGTATTGGCTATTGGGTTTTCATTTATTTGTAAGTTGAAAGACGTTACTATGGGGCAGCCATTATTAATATCTGTTAATCTAATGAAAATAACATGATTACTAGCGGTATAATTAAAGGTGCTGCTTAAAGGATCTAGATTATTTTCCGCATCATTTGGATCAGAGTGGTACGAAATAGTTACTACACTGGTATCATCAACAATTAAGTTATCAATTTGTGATAAATCGAAAGTGTCAGTATCATTATCGCAAATTTCAATGGTTCCAATACTATTAGATGCTGGAGGCAGATTAACGATAAGTTCTAATGAAATAACACTAAAACAAGTTGTTAGCGTATTTGCAACTTTAATATAAACCGTTTTAGAATTTGAGATAAAATTTTGTGGATCAAGTATTTCATTTGTATTATCCAATCCATCATCTTGATTGATATCATCAAAGTTTTCAAAATAGTTTATAGTTAGATTTGTTTGTATTCTGTCAAAAATTTCAAAATCCGCTTCTTCTAAATTAAATGCTGTAAACCCATCATAATCTGTATCACATTCTACAAGTGGTGCAGTTACTTCGGTAATGTCTGGAGCGGGAACTATATTTAAACTAATTTCTTCAACAACAAAACATAAGGAGTCATCACTTTCAATTCTTGCATATAGTGTTTGCGGGTTTGCAATATTTGTGTAAGGTGATGATAGCGCATTCATACTATCTTCTGCATCAGTTTGGGATAAATGAAACGTAATATTCAAGATATCGGTTGGACCTTCAGATATTTCAGCAATTTTAGAATCTAAATCAAAAGCTTCAATTTCATCATTGCTAATATCGTCACATGTTAAAAAAGGAGTAGGCGCGTTGTAAATAGGATCTGGTGATACTTGTAATATAAATGTAGTGGTGTCAAAACAGGTAGGATCTGTTATATTTTCAACTCTTACGTATATGGTTTGTGGGCTTATTGTGTTTTGATATATGGTATTTTTATCAATAAGACTAGTATAACCGGCATCTTCAAAATAGAACACGTCTTTTCCGGTTTGCCCATTTAAAATTTCAGCATCTTTATCAACTAATAAAAAATAGGCAGTACTGCTTCCTCCTGTTTGACAGATTTGAAAATTACTAATTGTTGGAATAATGGGTAAGGTATTCACAATCACTTCTAATTCAACAATATTGTAACATTCAGTGGTATTAATATTACTTTCAACTCTAATATAAATGATTTGTGTGTTAGAATTATAAGCAGTAAGATCAGTTGATGGAATAGGATCTGTGAATGTGCTTGCGTCTTCAAAAGAAGTAAAAAAGTCAATATTAACTACAGAAGGATCATTAACAACTTCAGATATTTTATCTTCAAGATTAATAATTGAAAAACCATCTTGGTCATCATCACAAATAATATAAGGTGTTGGGGTGTTAGCTGCTGGAGCAGTAAGTATTTGAATATCAAATTCATTTACTGTTGAGCAGCCTGTAAGAATATGTTCAATTCTGGCATATATGGTTTCTATAGGAGCGGTATTTGTATAAAAAGGTGGCAATTGGTTGGGTGTATTATTATCTGCATCAAACTGAGTAGGAAAATAATCTACTCGAAAATTGGTGTTTCCGTTGGTGACTAAATCATCTAATGATTGTAAATCAATGCTAACAATTCCATCATCATCAGTATCGCAATAGGGAACAGGACTAGCTGGATTAAATAATAAAATAGGATTTACAAGTAGTGTTATGTCTTCAACTTCAGAGCAATTTCCATCATCAATTCTAATATACAAGGTTGTTGGACTCAATGCAGAAAATAATTGTAATTTATCAATGGGGTTGATGTTGTTATCTCTATCATCTTCAGATTCAAAGAAGGTAACCGTAATTGGGTTTGGTAAATTGTTTGCAATATAATTTTCTACGGTATTAAGGTTAAAGTCTAAGGTGTCATTTTCATCATCATTAGTATCACATAAAGCAAAATCACCAGTATCCGTTCCGGTTAATAATAAATTGGTATGTATTTCTAAAGGCACTACTGAAGCACAACCTGTAGCATTATCTTCAATTCTAATATAAAGTGTTTGTTGATTAGGGACTAAATTTTGATAATTCGTTTCATTTGCTATGGCATTCGCTCCAATTTGCGCATCATCAGAGCTTTCATGAAATGTTATAGTAACACCCGAAGCAGGTAAACCATTTAAGACATTATTTATAACCTGTGTTAAATCAAAAGTAGCTGTTCCATCCTGATCAGTATCACAGGCATCAATATATTGCGTATCTCTATTAACAATAGGGCTAACCGTAATATTTACATCAAGTGTGGAAGTATTGACACAACCCGTTTGTAAATTTACCACTCTTACATAAACGGTACTACTAGGGGTGTTTGTATTTATATAAGGCGATGGTATTGGGTTGTTGCCATTACCAGCATCCGTTGGGTTATAATGGTAAGTTACATTTAAGTTTGTGTTACCTGCAGTTATTTCATCATCTTTTGCTGTTAAATCTATTACGGCGTAACCATCAGGAGAATCATCTGTATCACAAATTTCCAAAGCTGTTGGCGTAACAATATTTGGTAATGGGTTTACTATGAGATTAAAACTTGTGTAGGCAAAACAACTGCTATCTAAATCTTCAATTCGCACAAAAATAAGTTGTGGGTTTTGTGGGTTAGGTATAGGCGTAGTGATGTCGTTAATATTACCTCTAGCCTCAGCTTCGGACAAATGATAAGAAAACGTATAGTTAGTAAACGGAATATTAGGTATGAGTTCTGCATTTTTTGTTGATAGGTCAAAAGTTTCAATACCATCACCACTACTATCATCACATAATTCATAATCAGAAAGCGGCGTAATGCTTTCCTCTGTGTTTAAAACAACAACAATTTCATCCTCTTCAACACAATCACTGCCATTTAAAGTTACGGTAACTTCAACTTTGTAAGTTCCGCTTTGAATGGTTGTAAGCGTTGGGTTGGTTTCACCATTAATGGAAACCCCATCTAAAAACCATTCGTAAGAGGCTGCAGGATTTTGAATATCTGCATCTAAAATAGTAGAACTCGCGCAGGTTGCAATATCTTCTCCTAAATCTAAAATTTTAAAACTATTTCCTTCTATAAATACTGCCGAATCAAATGTACCATCAGTTTGGTCAGCAATTATAAGTTTAATGTGGTAAGACACTAAAGGCGTTACATTAGTTGATGCTGTTAAAACGGTAGTACGCCCTATATAATTGGTGTCACCTAAATTATAACCATCAAAATATTGTTCGTTTTGAGCCGCACAAGCTGGAAGTAAGTTGGTGCGCACTGTACCTGTATTTACGGGATCTGAAGTTCCTGGAACCAAAGCTATGTTTTGATATGGTGCAAGACTTCCAGTTTCTTTAATTAGAAAAACAAAACCATCGGAAACTTGACATGGATTAATACCATCATAATCTTCCGAAGCAAATAAATAATTAAATTGAAATTGACCTGATGTTGAAATAATATCAAATTCTATAGAAGTCGCATTTTGGGTATTGGTTGTACCTAAAGCTGCTTCTAAATCAGGATCGGTACCCCAAATAGATGAGCCTTCGCTCAATGTGGGTGAAATTACGCCGTTACCTGCTGATGCTGCATTTCCCGTTGTTAGTACGATACCATTTTCAAAAGGAAAGTTTGAGTTTGCACGTTCAAAATAACCATAACTTGGTAAACCGTATGGTATGCCGTTAACTGCGGAAGTAATGTTTGATATATCGACACAACCATCAACAAGATTATCTTCAATAAGTTGCTGTAAACCAATAGTATTATCAACTGAAATTTGTTGCGAAAACATGAAATGACTACTGCAAAAGAGCACGAATAATATGTAGTAGATAAATCTCATAGCAGGTAGGGGTCTTTTTTTTAATTTATTTGGATAAAAAATAGATTTAGATTTGGGCTAAATTTTTTGTGAAAAGTAGATTTTTTTAGGTTTAAACGCAAAAAAAATAGGATAAATGCATCTTTATTAGGTTTTTGGGTATTAAGCTTTAATATTTAAGCGAAAAATGATTTTTAAAGATTCTTCCATCTTGAAGTTTAATAGAAAACCAATAATCGTCACTCGGTAATTTTACTCCATCATATAAACCATCCCAGCCAATACCTAATGGATTTACTTCTTTTAATAGTTTTCCATAACGGTTGTATATTAATATTTTAGTGTTAGGTTGAAACATATTGTTAACGCCATAAACTTGCCAAGTATCATTTATACCATGTTGAACCATCAAATATATTACTTTCTTGGTATGGAAGATAAACGACATTGTTTTCATCAAGCAATCTATATTCATAAGTACCTTCACCGGAAACAATAACATTAACGGTGTTGTTTTCAGTGGCATCAATAATGTCTATAGATTCAAAAGTGGCTAAGTTTGATGGTTCAACAGTTACTGTTCTACTTTTAGAACAACCGTTACTGTTTGTCACTACTACATTGTATGTGCCAGGTGCGTTTATTTGTATTTCATAACTAATGTCACCAGATGACCAATTGTAGGTGTAATTATTTGGTGTATCATCAATAACGCCAGCTTCAATAGTAATGGTCCCAGGAAAAGAATTTAAACAGTAATAGGCTAAATCTTCTACTTCTATATTTGGTAATTCATTTACAGTGAGTATTACTTCACTAATTCCATAACAATTATTGGCGTTTTCTACTCGTGCATAAATAGTTTGGTTATATGGTACTGTATTAGTGTATGTGTCTCTTAAACCATTAACTTCTAAAAGTGAATCCTCATAGTTTTCAAAATAAGATATGCTTAATCCAGAAGGTAATCCATCAACTACTTGACTATTTGCATCGTTTAGATT
>CAXBID010000065.1:0-15868 GCA_963975495.1 uncultured Flavobacteriaceae bacterium
GAGGATAACCTGATTGACAAAAAAAGTTTATGTAACAAATCCGATAGTCATATTCTTTTTTATAAAACAGGATATATACATGTTTTAATTTCTAATATTATAAATATGATAGTTTAGTCATGTTAACTAAAGACTAAAAAACACATAATGTAAGTTTATAAAAACCAATTGCTTACATCTGTAATGTTAAATTAATGTTATGTAATTGTTGTCTAATTGTTAAATTAAATATACCTTTGTTAAATAGTTATTAATTGAAACCCCAGAAAAATGAAAAAATATATCTTCATATTAGCAATATTGTTCATCGGAACATCCGTTTTCGCACAAGAGAATACTCAAAAGGTTAAGCACGTACAAAAGAAAGATTTAGTTGAAGCTACTTATTATTATGCAGACGGCAGTGTGCAGCAAATAGGTACTTTTAATAAAGAAGGAAAGCTACACGGCACTTGGACTAGTTATGATATTAAAGGTGATAAGTTAGCTGTTGGAACCTATGAGAAAGGTAAGAAAGTTGGCAAATGGACATTTTGGGTTAACGGAACTGCTAACGAAGTTAGTTATGTTGACTCTAAGATTACTAACATAGCTGAAACAAGTGATGCCAAAAATGGTATTTAGTTTATAAAAAAACATGATTAATTAAAAAAGCTCCCAAAATTTTGGGAGCTTTTTTTATACTAAAATAAAACCTTAGAATTTGTAACTATAACCTATAGAAAACTCAGTTCCTGGTTCTCTCAAAGAAAAAACACGATCTTCAGCTCTGAATGATTGGAAAACACTTTCTCTTTCAGCTCCTAATATATTTGAAACTTTAACATCTATTGAGGATTTTTTATTTTCTCCAAAAGCTTTATTGAATGTGAAGTTTAAACTTTCAAATGGTAAAGTAAATACGTCTGGAACACCACCTAAACCAACAACCTCAAGGGTTTCTCCTTGCATGTTAAAAAACAAACCAGTTTGTAAACCCATATCATCGTTAGTGTAATTTAAACTCGCGTTTATTAAGAATGGTGATTGACCTTGTAACTGTCTTTTTCTATCGATAGTTTGACCCACTCTGGCGCTTCCTAACCGTGATTCAAACTCACCGTCAGACATGGTTAATTCTGATTCAGTAACGGAGGCATTAAGCGTAAATTTTAAATTTCTTAAACCTTCTGTAATAAATCCTAAATTTTGTCTAAATTCTATTTCTCCTCCATATACATCTGCACTACCTAAATTAGCAACGGTTAATTGTGTAGGCGCTGAAGCGAAGAAAGACTTTTCTATCGGATCTTCAAATTTCTTGTAAAAACCACTAATGGCAAACATTTGTCCTGCTTCACCAAAACGCTCAAATCTTAAGTCAAAATTATCAACATAGGTTGGTTTTAAATTAATATTACCAATAAATAACCTATCAGTAATAGGGTCGAAAATTTGAACAAAAGAGGCCTCTTTAAAAGATGGTCGAGCTGTAGTTTTATAATAAGATGTTCTGATATTAGATTCTTCACCAACAGCGTAAATTACGTTTGCAGATGGAAACAAATCGTACTCATCAAGTACCTTAAGTCTAAGAAAATCTGTACCAGTTGTATTATTTCTTCCCGTATAGTAAGATGTAAAAATCTCAGCTCTTAAACCTAATATAGCTTTTAATTTTTCGCTTACGTTAAACTCGTTTGAAATGTATGTTGCAGCAATATTTTGTTCACCTTCATAAGCATCACCAGCATTAAAAATATCTCCAGAAATTAAAAATGTACCATCTACACTGTTATCTCTGCTCCAAATATTTTCTGGAGCAAGCAAGTTGTTTGGATTTCCATCAATTACTTCAGCACCGTTGTTATTAAACGTGTAATCATCAATACTAAAATCTCTGAACTTGTATGTATAGCCTCCCCCAAATTTTACTTTCGCAGGTCTTCCTCCTAACTGATATTTTTTACTAAAATCAAACTTTGATGCCCAATTTTCTTCCTGTAACCAACGCCAGATGCGAATGGGGAAGGTTGATGCTGATGGTGATATGAAAAATTCACCATCATCACTTTGCTGAAGCGGAGTAACTCTGTGATCTTTATCATAAACTTTTGCAAAAGTGGGAGATAGCTTCCAATCGAAATCCCAATCATTTTCAGCTCCAAACGAATGATTACCATTTATAAGTAAATTTGTTACTGAACGTTCGGTATAGGTAATAGCGTCTTTTGTAAGTGGCTCAAAGCCTGATCCAGAACCAGAACCCCCTTGGGCTATACTTTGATTAAAAAAACCTCCTGCAGATTCACCGTTTTGAATATGTAAGACATTGACTTTGTATTTCGATCTTTGCGTTTTGAATGTTAATCCAACAAGGCCATTTAATAACACATTGTTAATACCTTCGCTACCTGAAGACACCCTATCGATAACTAGCTCATTATTAGACAGATTATTTGCGTCTAATGCGTATGCCCCGTCAAGACGATCTTCATAAAAAGTTGTATTATTTTTATAAGAGAAAGATGCTAAATAACCAAATTTATTATTGTCTTCAAGCTCAAATTGATCACCAATAGTAAAACCAAAATCAAAATTAGGATTGCTAGTACTTTGCTCAGCTCTTAATTCATTGTCAAAACGACCAGTTAAAGATGTCAACAAGCCTCTATTCTCAAATGTACCAGGAATAGGTTGATATCTATTTATTTGTAAATTTCTTGTACCATCATCATATCCCCAAAAATCAGTTGGACTTCCAGATCCGTTAAGATAATTATCGTTAAAGTGCATATCAGGATTAAAACCTGAGCCTAATGATATTGAAGCTTCAAATTTTGTTGGAAAATCTTTCGTTACAATATCAACAACACCACCAGTAAAGTCTGCAGGATATTCAGCTGCTGCCGATTTGATTACTATAATATTATCTAAAATACTAGTGGGAAAGATATCCATTTGTATAGTGTTTCTATCTGGGTCTAGTCCAGGAATATCAACACCGTTTAAAGTAGATTTTGTATAACGATCTCCAAGACCTCTTACGTATACATATTTACCTCCAACAACAGATACACCAGGTACGCTTTTTACCGCACTAGCCAAATCACTGGCACCGCTGGACTTGATACTTTGGGCAGATAATCCGTCCAAAAGGGTTACTGATTTTTTCTGAATATTTAATACTGCATTTTCAGTATTTCGTTTAACACTTTGTGTAATTACTACTGCTTCTAAGGAGTTAGTAGTTAGTGTAACATCTAAATCAAAAACCTGTTCAGCTTTAATAACTATATCACTAATTTCTTTTGTTTCATATCCAACAAAAGAGAATATTATAGTGTAAGTCCCTGGTTCTAAATTTAATTGATACTTTCCATCAAAATCTGATGTTGTGCCAATTGTAGTTCCTTTAACTATTACATTGGCAAATGCCATGGGCTCATTGTTATATTCTCCGTCAATTATATTACCTGCAAGCGTACCTGATTGAGAGAATCCAGCTAAAATAGAACCAAAAAATAGTAAAAAGAATATATAAATATTTTTCATATATATTATTTATATACTACTGCTTACCTTGTAAGCAGTAGTATTAATTTATTAAAAGATTCCTTAATTTAGAAGCCTAAACCTCCAGCTGCATTAGCATACGTCCAGCTAAGCAAAGATGTATTAGCTCCTACAGTTTGTGCACCATCTGTAACTTGAGTAGTCCAAGCAGCAGCTCTTTCAGTAAAGTTTGGATTTAAGATGATTTTATCTTCTGGAATATCATCCATGTTAATGTCATCTGGGTCATCACAGTTTTGGGCACAACCCACTTTTTCAACAAATACACTATTGTTAAATCCAACAATTTCCCAGTTTGCGAAAGTAATTAAACCATCTAAGTAATTTTGAGAAACACCGTTGTTATCTAACTCTACATCAGAACTAGCTTTAAAGCCTTTCGCAAAAACATTTGAAGTAGACCCCATAGCTTTACTTCTGTAGTCTGCATATTCACCATTTTGTGTTTCAGCATTACCAATTAAAGTAAGGTTTCTTAAAGTAAAAGAACCAACTGATGTGCCCTCAGGACCATCAATCTCTAAAGCATGATCTGAAGCAGCACCCAGTACAACAACAGCATTATCGATAGTACCAGAGTAAGCTTGGTCAATATCCAAAGCATCATCACCTACAGACCATACTAATAAATTTGTAGCATTTACAGTCCCACCAAAAAACTCGATGCCATCATCAACATTGGCAACAACTTCTATATTGTCAATGGTAGTTCCGCTACCAACACCACCAAGGGTTAAGCCGTTTATTTCGTTTCCTTCTCCAATTAAAGCACCACCATGACGGATTGAAATGTATTGCATTGTGCCTGAGTCATCATCAGCAACTGTACCACCGTACAAACCAAAAGTGTCATCAGCAGGAATTCCTTCAATTTGAGTTTCCTCTAAATCACCTCTTAAAGAACAAGGTGCTTTTCCTAATACGATTAAGCCTCCCCAAAGACCTCTAATGTTAGAATCCAAGTTAGTACCCGCAGTTTCACCAGCGTCAATATTATCACTTGTTGAAGTGAATATAATAGGGCTATCTGCTGTACCTATTGCATTAAGTTTTCCACCTCTAGCTACAATTAAAGCAGACGCTAAAGAACTTGTACCTGCTCTACCTTTAATAATAGTACCAGCTTCAATAGTTAGAGTTACACCATCTTGCACGACTACCCTTCGGTCTAATTCATAAATTTTGTCGGCCGTCCAAGTTTCATCAAGTGCAATACCACCAGCTTTAACTACAATTTCTGTTCCCGTTGGTGTGTTTCCTCCTCCTTCATTGATAATTGTAATTTCTTCAATAACTATAGGGGTGTCATCATCTTTAAAACATCCAGTGAATACTAAAGAAGATGCAATTAAAAGGGTTAAAAGTAATTTTTTCATGAGAATAATTTTTTTGTAATTTTTAGTTATGATTAATTCATGCAAAGAAAGCTAGTTAATGTAAAGACGAGGTTATCTAAGGATTAAAGAACGGTAATAAAAGTGTTATGATAACGTTATGAAAAACCTATTAAAATTTGACAATAAAACAATTTCTTAACATTAAAAAAATCAGAAGGTTTTTGAATTTAAAAATCAAATATTAAATCAAATTTGAAGAATAGAATAGGTAAAACTTAGAGAAGCGTGTAAAAGCGGGTTGCTTTATATGTCTTTGTTTAATTTAGATGTAGAGCTATTATCTTTTTGATGAACACTATTGTTTGAAGCTAATTCATTATAAGATAAACTTTGAGCTCCTAAAACTAATTTAAGTTCAGTTGGTTTTTCAGAAACAACAGTAACATTTATTTCTTTAGTTTCATAACCAGGAAAGTTATAAACTAAAATATAGTCGCCAGCTTCAATGTTTTCAATAAGAAATAGTCCTGAAAAATCAGTACTAGTGTTAATATCAGTTCCCTTAACATGTACACTAGCAAAAGCTAGGGGCGTGTTATCTACTTCTTTATCTAAAATATTCCCAACTATTAGCCCAGTACCCTGAGCAGAAGAAAGTCCTGAAAACACTAAAAAAAATAAGATAAATATTGGCTTCATTAATAAGCTAAATTAGTTATGCAAATAACTAATATTACGTTTATTTCAATGTTATCTAATCATTAAACAAAAGTGATTATTATGTTACGGCAATGTTAACAAATTTGACCTGCGTTTTTACTTTATTTAAGTATCTTGCCTGTGCTTAATTTTGAAAGATGAACTGGGAACAACTACTATCATTAAAACGTTTTGGAGACACGAACAAACGCATAAGAAAAGAACAAGATGAAACACGATTAGGGTTTGAAGTAGATTACGACAGAGTGATATTTTCATCAGAATTTAGAAGCCTTCAAGACAAAACACAGGTTATTCCATTATCAGAAACCGATTTTGTGCACACCCGCTTAACACATAGTTTAGAGGTTAGTGTGGTCGGGCGTTCTTTAGGGCGGTTAGTGGGGCAAAAATTATTAAAAAAACATCCCCATTTACAAAATATTCACGGCTATCAAGCTAACGATTTTGGCGCTATTGTAGCGTCTGCTGCTTTAGCACACGATATTGGTAATCCGCCTTTTGGGCATTCAGGTGAAAAAGCTATCGGCGAATTTTTTAAAACAGGAAACGGACTTAAATATAAAAAAGACTTAACGCCTAAGGAATATCAAGATTTATGCGATTTTGAAGGAAACGCCAACGGGTTTAAAATTTTAACCGAAAGTAGGGTGGGGCGACAAGGCGGTTTACGTTTAAGCTATGCCACACTTGGTGCTTTTATGAAGTACCCAAAAGAATCATTACCAATAAAACCAACCAAGCATATAGCTGATAAAAAATATGGGTTTTTTCAAAGTGAAAAGGACGCTTTCTCTGATGTTGCAAATGAACTTGGTTTATTAAAAAGAAGTAAAACCGATTTAAGTTTTTCCAGGCACCCTTTAGCCTTTTTAGTTGAAGCAGCCGATGATATTTGCTACACTATAATCGATTTTGAAGACGGTATTAACCTTGGGTTAATTCAAGAAGAATTTGCGCTAGAGTATTTAATTAACTTAGTTCGTGATAAAATAAAAACCGAAAATTATTATGCACTTACCAGTAAAGAAGATCGCGTAAGTTATTTAAGAGCCTTAGCTATAGGTACACTTATAAATGAAGCCGTTGAAATCTTTATGCAAAATGAAGAAGCCATTTTAAGTGGCGCGTTTAATTGTGCATTGTTGGATAAAAGTAAATATGAAGCTCAAATAGATGATATCATAAAAATAAGTATTGAAAACATCTACCAATCTACCGAAGTTGTCGATAAAGAAATTGCAGGATATGGTGTTTTAAACACCTTATTAAACACCTATACCAATGCCGTAAATAATGCGTTCAATAATGTGGCATCAAACTATGATACGCTTATTTTAAAAGGATTGCCAAAAACAATAAAATCTGAAAACGTTAGTCTTTACAGTCGTTTGTCAAGTGTTTGTTACTATGTGTCACTATTGTCTGATAGTAAGGCCATTTTAGATTATAAGAAAATAAAGGGGATTAATTTTTAATTCAATATGAAAGTAAAATCCTTTTATGCATTACAAAATGTAAGGGGTGTTATAGATTAGTAGTATTTTTTTAATACTAAAACGTATATTTGGTAAAAAATTAGAATGAAAAAAATAATACCTCTACTAATTGGTGTTTTATTTTTAGGAACACTTGTTTTCTTAATTAATAAACAAGAATTGCCAGAAAATCAAATAAGCGATTTAAAAAAACAACACAAAGATTTTTTGAATAATAGTCCATTCAAAGAAACGCTCGAATATACCAAAGCAGAAAGAAAAAAGAACGGGCTGCCACCAAACAAGTATTATGAGGAACGCTGGGAGCTAACCATGAATCCTGCTTTGGGTAGGCCAACAACAGAGAACTTACGCAAGATTCAGAAAGAACTATTAAATCAAAGAGGTTTAAAAAATGGAGCTTTTGCTAAGGTTGTACCTGGTGAAAAGACTGAAAATTCTTGGATTGAAAGAGGACCTAACAACGTAAGTGGTAGAGCTAGAGCCGTGATGTTTGACCCCAATGATGACACCAACCAGATTGTTTTTGCAGGGGGTGTAAGTGGTGGTTTATGGAAAAATTCTAATATATCTAGTGCAAATTCTCAATGGGAAAGAGTAGCAATTCCTGAAAATTTAGCTGTTTCATCTTTAACCTATGACCCTAATAATCCTGATATTTTTTATATGGGCACAGGGGAATCTTATGTTGGAGGCGATGTTAACGGAGATGGATTATGGAAATCTGAAGATAGAGGGGAAACATGGGTAAAAATCTTTGGAGGTGCAAGTGGAGACAGTTCCGTACAAACCTCAACTAGTAATATAACCATAAATTCGCCAGTACCTATAACTGGAAATATAAATTACCAACCTACCACTAGTTTTGGTACGGCACTAACTTTGGTTATTACCGCCGATGTGGTATTAGCAAACAACGGAACAGCATCTCCAACTTTAGGATGCGAAGCTTTTACCAATAGTTCTGAAATGGCTGGTAAAATAGCATTAATACGAAGAGGGGATTGTAATTTTACACTAAAGGCAAAAAATGCACAAAATGCAGGGGCTATAGCAGTAATAGTGACTGATAACACTACAGGAAATCTTGTAAACATGTCAGGTGATGATGCCTCAATTACAATACCAGCAGTTTTTATTTCTAAAGCAAATGGGGATGCCATTCAAAATGCATTAAGTACAGAAATAGTTAATGTTTCTTTAAACCCAAAAGTAGGTGTTTTTAATGGGTTGCTTGTTCCTGGAATACAACATATTAACGATGTAGTGGTTAGAAATAACGCTGGAGTTTCAGAAATTTATGTTGCTGCTGGAGATTCCTTTTACGGTGATGCCAATGTATTTACCTCATTAGGAGGATTAGAATTTGGATTGTATAAATCTGTTGATGGTGGCACAAATTGGGTTGAAGCTTCACTTCCATTAACTTCAAATGGCAATAAATATTGCCCAAATGATATTGAGATAGGAATAGATAATAAAATTTGGGTTGCTACTACCAATAGTGTACTATTTGGTGATGGGGGAGGAACTGTTTTGTCCTCTGTTGACGGTGATGTTTTTACGAATAATTATCAAATAGATAATGGTGTTAGAACACAAATATCTTCATCTAGAAGCGATGCTCAAAAATTGTATGTTTTAGCTGAAGGATCGGGTAATGCACCCATTATATTAGAGCGAACTGATGATGGTTTTGCCTCAACAATAAATCTGGCTTTGCCAAATGATGCTGATACAGGCATACCTGCCAATGATTTCGCAAGGAATCAAGCGTTTTATAACTTAACACTATCTGTAGACCCCGTGGATGATAATGTTGTTTACACTGGCGGTATTGATTTGTTTAAATCCATAAATGCAGGGGAATCGTGGAATCAGATATCAAAATGGTCAAATAATAACGATTTAAATGATCTAAGTGTACCTTTAGTCCATGCAGATCAGCATAGGGTTGCTTATGGGAACAATGATAATAGTAAAGTTCTTTTTGCTAATGATGGTGGTATTTATTACTCCAGTAATGCTGGCACTACAATTAGTGACCGTAATAACGGTTTTATAACTGCACAGTTTTACAGCATTGGCGTTGGGCCGAAAAGTGTATTTGAAGGCGATTATTTTATAGCTGGAGCTCAAGATAATGGAACCCAGATATTTCAAGATGCAATTGTAAATGCACCAGATAATTCTCTAGAGGTTACTGGAGGAGACGGAGGATATAGCTTTTTTGATCAAGATGGTAGTGATGCTTATTTTGTTGCAAATGTATTTTATAACACATTTGTTGTTTTATATGATTATATAGAAGGAGAGTATATTATAATAAACGATGAAGAAGATTCTAATGGGTCTTTTATAAATCCTCAGGACTTAGATTCTCATCTAGATATACTATATTCAAATTATTCTTCTGCAGGCAATAGTGTTATTAAAAGATATTCAGGAATTAAATCTGAAGCGACTATTGTAAAGACAGATTTAACAGATGCTTTGCTTACATCTAGACCAACAGCATTTAGGGTTTCTCCTTACACAGCCAGATATACAAAACTATATGTGGGAACTGTTTTAGGAGATCTTCTTAAAGTAGAAAATGCTGACGGCGATAACCTTGTCTGGGCAGACATAAGTGGATCAAGTTTTGTTGGAAGTGTATCGGATGTTGAATTTGGAGCCAATGAAAACGAAATATTTGTTACCATGCATAATTATGGGGTTGTTAATATTTGGTTTACAAATGATGGTGGTGCAAGTTGGCAAAACAAAGAAGGTGATTTACCAGATTTACCAGTAAATACAATTTTACAAAACCCATTAAATTATAATGAGGTTATTATAGGAACAGACCTTGGGGTTTGGTTTACAACTAATTTCTCAACAGCTTCACCAGAATGGAATCAGGCTTACAACGGAATGAGTAACGTGAAAGTTACAGATATGGATGTAAGGGATGATAATATGGTTTTTGCATCAACTTATGGAAGGGGCGTATTTTCGGGAGCTTTTGAATTAGTTCCTGATGAGGATATTGATGGCGATGGAATACTTAATGAAGTTGATAATTGCCCTCAGGTTGCCAATGCAGATCAGGCGGATGTAGATGGAAACGGTATTGGAGATGTTTGTCAGGATTCAGATAATGATACCATTTTAGATGTTAATGATAATTGTCCGGAAAGTTCTAATATAGATCAAATAGATACTGATGGAAATGGTATTGGAGATGGCTGTCAGGATGTAGATGACGATGGTGTAATTGATATTGAGGATAATTGTTTAATAACAGCAAATCCAGATCAGCAAGACACTAATGGAAATGGTGTTGGAGATGCGTGCGATACCAGTTATGAAAACCCCGATAATATTTCTTTAGAAATAGTTTCAGAAACTTGTGAGGGCTCAGGGAATGGAAAAATTATTATAACAACAAAGGAAACGTATATCACTTATAATGCAATATTAAATGGTGAAGGGATAAGTTTAAGTGAAGGTTTTGACGCCACTGTAACATTTGAAAATTTAGTTGCTGGTTCATATTTGGTTTGCGTATCCGTTGAAAACACAACGTTTGAACAATGCTTTGAGATTAATATAACACCCGCAGCTATAATAGATGTTGATTTTGATAATAGAGTTAACACAGGTTCTGATACCACTACATTTATTACTATAAACAAAGGAACGCCTCCATTTGATATCACTTTCAATGGAGAGATTATAAGAACAACAAGCGAAAAATCATTTGAAATACAAACGTCACAGTCTGGAGTTTTGGAAATATCATCTTCTAAAGCCTGCGAGGGAAAAACCTCAAAAGCAATTGACAGTAATAATTTTGACAAATTTACGGCAAGCCCTAATCCTGTTCTTGATGTTTTAAGAGTGACGCTTCCTTCAATAAATCAAAATCAAATACCTGTTCAAATATACAACCTGAGCGGACAGTTATTATATGATCGAGTTGTAGATAAAGGAGAATCAACTTTTGTAAATATTCCTTTTGAGGCTTTAAGCAAGGGTGTGTATTTTGTAAAGGTTAATATTGGTAAACCTTTAGTATTTAAAGTATTTAAAAAATAATTAATGGCTATTTTTTATAGCCTAATATGGTTTAAGATGAAAAGGAAATTTCAAACATTTATAATTATAACATTGGTATTTTTCTTTGCTTGTAGCGGAGGCGATGATAATCCTCCAAAAGAAGAAATTGTTGACCCCGTAAATATGGCGCCCTCTAAAGTGGATTTAATTTATCCTTCTGAAAATTTATTGTGTATTGATAACCTAATTGCGTTTAATTGGAGTCCATCCGTAGATCCTGAAAATGATGTTGTAAAGTATAAAATTACAATTGCAAAAAACAGAAGCTTAACAGATCTTGTTGAAGACCGTGTGGTTTCTGGAACAACAATAAATATTACTTTAGAAAATGGTGTAGCTTATTACTGGAGAATAACTCCTGAGGATCTTAAGGATAATATAGGAGAGTCCAGTTCTGTTTTTGCATTTTATACAGAAGGCATTGGTGTTTCAAACTATGCGCCTTTTACTGCTGAAATTATTAGTCCAGACATAAATAGTAGTATCAATGCTGGTACAATAAGTTTAAATTGGAAAGGTGCTGATACAAATACAGAAGATGTATTGACTTATGAATTATTTTTTGGAGAAGCAACCGATCCTGCATTGGTATCGTCTGATTTAACTGCTGAAACTTCGGATGTTATTGTAGAGTCTGGGAAAACTTATTATTGGAAGATTAATACCTTAGATAATTTTGGAGCAAAAACTATTGGTCAAATCTGGAGTTTTAATGTGAATTAATAAATAAAATAAAAATATTTAGTACATGACAAAAATTAGTTTAGCCTTCATTAAATCATAGTAATCTTACTGAAATTGAGACCTGCCAGCCCCGATAGCTATCGGGGCTAGCAGGTCTGAAACATCCAAAATCATAAAACTATTGATAATTAGCGACTTAAAATATATGTTTCAATTTTTGTCATGTACTTAGATAAAAATATTTTAATTGAGAACCGTAGGCATTTAGCTTCCCCTTTTTTTAATTAAACCAGTTATATAATTTTTTAAACTCCCAGGGTCTAATTTTAGTGCGTATTGTAATTCATCAACAGTACCATGTTCAATAAAAGAATCAGGAATCCCAAGAAGGGTCATATCGTTTTTATAATTATTTGCAGAAGCAAACTCTAAAACAGCACTTCCAAAACCACCTTTTATGGCGTTGTCTTCTATGGTAATAATGGTATTATATTCTTTTAAAATGGTGTGAAGTAGTTTGTCGTCAAGAGGCTTTACAAAACGCATATCATAATGAGAAACATCTAAGTTCAAAATAGCTTCCGAAACATTTTTAGCAATACTCCCAATACTTAAAATAGCTAAACTTTCACCTTTTTTAAGTTGAACACCCTTCCCTATTTCAATTTTAGAAAACGCTTGTTTCCAATTAACAGTTATACCTCGACCACGTGGATACCGAATAGCTAAAGGTAAATCCAGCCCAAGTTGAGCGGTGTACATAATATTACGTAACTCTATTTCGTTTCTAGGTGCAAAAATAATGAGGTTTGGGATACATCGTAAGTATGATAAATCAAAAACACCATGATGTGTTGCGCCATCTTCTCCAACTAAACCAGCACGGTCTAAACAAAAAACAACAGGTAGTTTTTGAAGTGCTACATCATGAATTATTTGATCGTAAGCACGTTGTAAAAACGTGGAGTAAATATTGCAAAACGGAATTAATCCTTGTGTTGCCATGCCTGCCGCCAATGTTACGGCGTGCTGTTCAGCAATCCCAACATCAAAAGCACGTTCTGGAATTTTCGCCATCATATATTTTAGGGAACTCCCTGTTGGCATTGCAGGGGTAATACCCACAATGTTCTCATTTTCTTTAGCAAGTTCTACAATGGTAAGCCCAAAAACATCTTGATATTTTGGGTGCCTAGAGGCACTTTTGGCTATAATTTCCCCTGTTAAAGAATTGAACTTACCTGGAGCATGATATTTAACTTGATCCGTTTCGGCTTGTTTTAAACCTTTACCTTTTGTAGTTATAATATGTAAAAACTTAGGACCTTTTATAGACTTTAATCGGTGGAGTTCGAAAATTATTTTATCAATATCATGTCCGTCAATAGGTCCAGAATAATCAAAATTTAAAGCTTTAATAATATTATTTCGCTTTTGAGTGCCCTTTTTTACATTAGTTAAATACATTTTTAAAGCCCCAACACTTGGGTCTATACCAATAGCATTATCACTACTAAATTAGCATCGGTTACACCAGCGTGATTCAACCCTTCAAAAGCCATACCGCCCGCAATACTAGCATCACCAATTACTGCGATATGGTGTTTTTCAAAATCACCTTTTAGTTTAGACGCAATAGCCATACCCAATGCAGCCGAAATAGACGTTGAAGCATGGCCAACACCAAAGGTATCATAGTTACTTTCGCTACGTTTTGGGAATCCGCTTAACCCACCAAGCTGCCGATTGGTATTAAATTTATTTCGTCTTTCGGTTAAAATTTTATGCCCGTAAGCCTGATGGCCAACATCCCAAATCAGTTCGTCTTTAGGGGTGTTAAAAACATAATGCAGTGCAATGGTTAATTCCACAACACCTAAGCTAGCACCTAAATGTCCTTCTTTAGTGGCCACAATATTTATGATGAATTCTCGTAATTCTTTGGCGAGTTGAGGTAAGTCTTTTTGATTTAAAAGACGGAGTTCTTTGGGTGAGTTTATGGTATTTAAAAGATTGCTCATTAATTTACAAATGTAATATTTTGAAATCGTATTTTTGTTGTTATGATAGAACCTTTTGATGATAGGTATTTTATGAAAAAAGCACTTCAGGAAGCTGAGGTTGCTTTTGAAAAAGGCGAAATTCCTGTTGGAGCTGTTATTGTTATTGATAATAAAATTATTGCTCGTGGTCACAATCTCACAGAAACCTTAACAGATGTTACTGCTCACGCTGAAATGCAAGCTATAACTGCTGCTGCTAATTTTTTGGGAGGTAAGTACTTGCAAAAATGCACACTTTATGTAACACTGGAACCTTGCCAAATGTGTGCAGGAGCCTTGTATTGGAGTCAAATTTCAAATATTGTTTATGGGGCTAGAGACATGGAACGCGGTTGCATGAACTTAAAAACAAAACTACATCCTAAAACAATAATTAAAGGAGGTATTTTAGAAGAAGAAGCTTCAGCGCTTTTAAAGCGGTTTTTTATTGAGAAACGCAATTTGAATTGATTTTTGTCATCTTGAAACAATCCCGATAATTATCGGAACAGCACAAGAAAGATTGCAACTGAATTTATGTTGATGAATTCAAAAACATAAAATAGAACCCCTATATGCTACCGTGAAGTATTCTCATAAATTGAGCCCAACCTCTAACTAATTTTTTCTAAAATTTGATTTTTACGGTTTTTCCGTAAATAAAAAGTGTTAAAGTTATGTTTTTTAAATAATTTACTTACTCATAAGTTTTATTTTTAATACATAATGTTACGCAACCAAATCGAAGATTTTGCATCTAATGGATATAACCTTAAAAATTTGAAATTATGAAAACATTAGTCTTAACTCTTTTTATATCTGCTTTATTATTGAATTGCAGTAAAGAGGATAACTTAAAACCTGATAACAAAGAGATATGGAAAAGAGTGTTCTTTGATAGTATGTCAAACACTGATGTTCACGACCCCAATATAACTATACTTTAATTATTGACGGTTTAAATATTGAAATTATTACTCCAACAGAAGGCTTTGAAGAAAGATTAACTGCTATTGAGATTTTAAACGGATTGGAGATGGATATTACATGGGACATTAATAATGAAACCCGAATATTTCGTACAGGTTATAGCTACAATAACCAAAATGAATTGATAATAGATAAATTTACTTATACCGTAGCAGCCATACCTTTCCCAAATAATTTAACATCTGCAAAATTTATTAAAGAATCTAAAATTTAAAATCATGAAAAAGCTAGTTTCGTTATTTTCAATTTTGTCATTAATTTTTTTGTTGATATCATGTGATAAAGAATCAGAGGAAAAACTTGAAAGTATTATAGGAAAGTGGGAACTTGTAGGGTATTTTAGTGATAATTCTACTCAAATTGAATCTGAGGGTTTTGAAAACATACCAGTGACGATTACTTTTAATAAAGACACATTTGACGGGAATACGCCAAATAATTCTTTTTTTGGTATTTATGACATGGATACAAATATCCTAATTTTGAATCAGGTAAACACAACAGAAGTGGCTGAATCTGATTGGGGTATTAGATTCACTAACTCACTCAACCAAGCATATGATGATTCATTGGATAATTATATTTTAAAATATTTAGTTGATAAACAGACTCTTAGTATGGAATATAATTTTGATAACTTTATGAAATTCAATAGATTATAGGTTAATTTTTTTCTGAAACGTATTAAATTTTATAAAAATTCTAAAAACTTCATTATTTCGGGAACTTTCGAGTTTACAGTTTTAGATAATGATAATAATGAAATTAAGATTACCGATGGTCGATTTGACCTTAAATATACCAATTAAAATAATAGCCTATGATATGAAATACGTCTAAAAAAGAAAGACCACCTACCAGGTAGGCAATCTTTCAGTGCTTAAATTAAACAATATCCCACAATCATTTAATCCAAACAAAATTATGAAAAATTTAC
>CAXBID010000066.1:0-15855 GCA_963975495.1 uncultured Flavobacteriaceae bacterium
AGGATTTTCAGTCCTTTGCTCTACCAACTGAGCTAAGGTACCTCGCCAAAGCGGATGCAAATATATATTCATTTTTGTTATTCGCCAAAGGAAAATTATAAAAAATAGCGTTTCATTATACTTTTATTTTTAAAGCACTATAAAGTAGTAGTTTATTAACAAATTATGTTAAATAGGAATAAATATTCTATATGGTTTTATAAATTTACTTCCTCTTGCAAAACGTATGAATTTAATAATAGATGTTGGTAATTCTTTTGTAAAGCTCGCTATTTTTAAAGGTAGTAAGATAATACATAAGGAAGTAGTTGAAACTGAGCTTGTATTAGAGCGTATTAACTTTATAAAAGAAAAATATAATTCGATTAAAAGTGCTATCATCTCATCTGTTGGAAAGTTGAATGAAAAGGATGTTAAAGCTATTGATAAACATTTCAATTTAACGGTATTAAACCCTAAAACCAAGTTGCCATTTAAAAATTTATACGAAACGCCTAAAACATTGGGAGTAGATAGAATAGCTTTGGTGAGCGCTTCGGTTAATCAATTTCCTGAAAAAAATGTACTTATTGTTGATGCGGGTACATGTATAACTTATGATTTTGTTACCTCAAAAAACGAATATCTTGGAGGTGCTATATCACCAGGGTTAAGAATGCGATATAAGGCTTTAAATAATTTAACGGCTAATTTACCATTATTACACACCGAAATCCCGGATAATATTACAGGAAATTCTACAAAAAAATCTATTCATTCGGGCGTTGTTAATGGTGTTTTGAAAGAAATTGACGGTGTGATTGATGAGTATGAACAAAAATATTCAGATTTAACAGTTATTTTAACAGGAGGAGATGCTAATTTCTTGTCTAAACAATTAAAAAGTAGCATATTTGCCAACTCTAATTTTCTTTTAAAAGGACTAAACTATATTTTACAATTTAATTCAAGCTCATGATAAAAAAACTTGTAATAGTTTTTATTGCTGTTTTCGCAATTCAAGGTAATGCCCAAGAGGGTGGTACAGCTTCCCCTTATTCATTTTATGGCATAGGTAGCTTGAAATTTAAGGGAACTGTTGAAAATAGAAGTATGGGTGGATTAAGTATTTATATGGATAGTATTCATATGAATTTAAGAAACCCAGCGAGTTATACTGGAAAGAATTTGGAGGCTTTTAATAATGAAAGTAGACCCGTTAAGTTTACTGTAGGAGGAACTTATTCGAGTGTAGATTTAAAAAGTAATAATAGTACAGATAAAACCTCATCAACAACCTTTGATTATTTGGCATTATCAATTCCAGTAGGTAAATTTGGTTTTGCTTTTGGTTTAATGCCATTTACTTCCGTTGGTTATAAACTAGAATCGTTAGATGAAAACGAAAATATTTCGAATAGATTTAATGGCCAAGGCGGGGTAAATAAAGCCTTTTTAGGTTTAGGATATCAAATTACCGATGAGTTAAGTATTGGTGTTGATGCCCAGTACAACTTTGGAAATATTCAAAACAGCACGATAGAATTTGTTTACGATGATGATGGTGTGCCAACCCAATATCAATCCCGTGAGAATAACAGGTCTGATTTAAGTGGTTTAAACTTTAATTTGGGCCTTTCTTATAAAAGGATGTTGAATGAAAAATTTGAATTTGTTTCAGGATTCACTTTTACACCTGAAAGTAATTTAACATCAAAAAACCAAAGATCGTTTTCTACAATTACGACGAGCTCTAGTACAGGGCAAGAATTTGTTATTAATACCATTGATGTAGATTTAGAATCTTTATCATTATTAGAAACCGATTTAATAATGCCTTCAAAGTTTTCATTTGGAGCTGGTATAGGGCAACCAAGAAAATGGTTTGTAGGTGTAGAATCTGTGTATCAAAAAACAAGTAATTTCTCTAATGCATTATATACAAGTAGTGCAACACAGTATGAAGATGCTACTACTTTTTCATTGGGAGGTTTTTTTATTCCAGAGTATAATTCTTTCACAAGTTACTTTAAAAGAGCTACTTATAGAGCTGGTTTACGCTATGAAAATACAGGTTTAAATATTAATAGTGAGTCAATTAATGAGTTTGGCATATCTTTTGGAGTAGGCTTACCAGTAGGAAATGGTATTTCTAATGCTAATCTAGGTTTCGAAATTGGCAAAAGAGGCACAACAAACAGTAATTTAATACAAGAGAATTTTATTAATTTCCAATTAAGTTTATCTTTGAACGATAGATGGTTTGTAAAAAGAAAATATGACTAACAGATTAAAAACATTATCATGAAAGCGAAAATTACATTATTAATATTATTATTTGTAGGATTAAACTTTGGTTTTGCACAACAAGATGAAGAGTGCATGACTAAACTTTCCATATTCCATGAATATGTAAAAGCGAAAAACTACGATGCTGCTTTTGAGCCATGGATGGCAGTAAGGAACAAGTGTCCTAAATTTAGTCTTGCAATATACTCTGATGGCGAGAAAATATTAGAAGATAAAATTGAAAAGGCAACTGGTAAAGACAAAGAAGATCATATTAACGACCTTATAAAGCTTTGGGAAGAAAGAGTCGAACATTTTCCTAATAAAACCCCTAAGGGTGAGTATGCGACACGATCTTGTCAATTATTGTATGATAATAAAGATATCATGCACAAAAGCACTCAAGAATTGTATGATTGTTTTGATGCAGCTTATATGTTAGACAAAGAAACGTGTACTAACCCTAAAAGTTTATATACTCATTTTTCTTTAATGGTAGATTTGTATGATGCTCAGAAAAAGTCGTCAGCAGATTTATTCAACAAGTATGATGATATTGTTGAAAAGGTTGAAGACGAAGTAAAGAACTACTCTCTAAAATTAAATAAGCTAATTGAAAAGGAAGAGGCTGGAACTGCTTTAGCTTCAAAAGAAGAAAAATATAAAAACTATTATGAGAGTTATTTAAAAGCTTACGATCAAATTTCTGACGGAGTTGATCAGAAGTTAGGTGAAAGAGCAAACTGTGAAAATTTAATACCGCTATACACTAAAGATTTTGAAGAAAACAAATTAAATTCTATTTGGTTAAAACGTGCGGTAAGTAAAATGTACTATAAGGAATGTACTGACGACCCGCTTTATGAAAAATTAGTAAAAGCTTATGATGGAGCAGATCCTTCTGCTGACACAAAATATTTTGTCGGAACTATTTTACTTAAAAATGGTAAAGAAAATGAGGCTATTAACTACTTTCAAGAGTCATTTGATTTAGAAAAGGATAGCTTCAAAAAGTCTAAGTTAGCCAACAGAATAGGTTTGATACTTAAAAAGAAGGGAAGATTAGGACAGGCTAGAGGCTATTTTAGAAATGCATTAAATTTAAACCCTTCAAACGGAAGCCCTTATTTATCAATAGCTGCTATGTATGCAGCAAGTGCTAACAGTTGTGGAGATAGTACTTTTAATAAAAGAGCAGTGTACTGGTTGGCGGCTGATGAAGCTAGAAAAGCCGCTCGAGTAGATCCTACTTTAAGTAAAGCAGCAGGACAATCAATAGCAAATTATGAAGCAAAAGCACCTTCAAAAGCCGATATTTTCAGTGCTGGTAATTCAGGTCAAACCATAAAAATTGGTTGTTGGATTGGGGCTTCTGTTACAGTGCCGAGTATCTAAATGAGTTTAAAAAAAACATATTATATTAAAAACATAGCCATAGTTATAACTATGGCTATGTTTTTTTCATGCAATAACAACTATAACCAAGTTCAAAAAATGGGTATTTCTGAAAATGAGCCCATTGGAGTAGCCGAAAATATTAATTTAAAATACACTGATTCCGGGCGTGTTACAGCAAATTTAATAAGCCCAAAAATGCTAGATTACTCAAATAGGGATTTTCCTTATTCCGAGTTTACTGATGGTATCATACTTTATTTATTTGATGAAAACAATGAGAAAAGTACTATAATTTCAGATTATGCCATTTCTTATGATAAAACAAAGCTAATTGATTTACAGGGTAATGTGAAAATTATCACCAATACCAATGACACTTTATTTGCTGAACAGTTATATTATCATTCTGATCAAAAAAAAGAATGGGTTTACACTAATAAACCAGTAGTATTTAGGCAAGGTTTGGACATTATAAACGGTAATGGGTTTGATTCAAATAAAGATTTTACTAACGCCGAAGTTTTAGAGGTTACTGGGATGATTACCCTAGAGGAATAATTCCTTAATTAAAAAATAGGTCTGCTATTTTAATTATCTTTGCACTTTAATTTAATATTAAATGAAATATTCAAAGATTTTTCAATACGCTTATTTAGTGTTTGCTGTTTTATTTATTTATGATGGTATTTCTAAATGGGGCGATGGTACAAATAGAGCTTATGTAGCTTTAGCTTTAGGGGCTTTAGCTATATTTATGTATTTCTTCAGACAAAAATTTAGAAAGAAATATGAAAATAAAGACAATTCAAAATAAATGGGCATTTATGTCATTATCATTGTTGTATCATTAATACTTTCTGCTTTTTTCTCAGGAATGGAGATTGCTTATGTGTCTTCAAACAAAATCCATATTGAAATTGAAAAAAAACAAGAAGGCATACTTGCAAAAGTACTTACCAGATTAACAGCAAAACCATCAAAGTTTATTACAACTATGCTTATTGGTAACAATATAGCGCTTGTAATTTATGGGTTTTTTATGGGCGATTTGTTGGTTCATTGGTTTCAATCGCTACTGCCAACGTCTTATAGTTTTATAGACTATATGCTAATCGATTTGAGCCTGTTGTCGCAAACTATTATATCTACCATTGTTATTTTAATTACTGCGGAGTTTTTACCAAAAGTATTTTTCCAAATTTATGCCAATAGCTTAATTAAGGCTCTGGCTATTCCTGCATTTATATTTTATGTACTATTCACTTTTATTTCAGATTTTGTTATTTGGATATCAGATATTATTCTGAAAAACTTCTTTAAAACGGAAGGCGATCAAATTCAAATGGCTTTTACTAAAGTTGAACTTGGTAATTATATTACTGAGCAAATGGAATCTGTAGAGGCACATGACGAAGTAGATACTGAAATACAAATTTTTCAAAATGCTTTAGAATTTTCAGAAGTAAAAGCTAGAGAAGTAATGGCACCGCGTACCGAAATTATTGCTGTTGAAATTACAGATTCTGTAAAGTCTCTAAACGCACTTTTTACGGAAACTGGGCGTACTAAAATTTTGGTCTATAAAGATACTATTGATGATATTGTGGGCTACGTGCATTCATTTGAGCTGTTTAAAAAAACAAAAAACATAAAAAGTATGATGACACCTGTGGAGTTTGTTCCAGAAACGGTGCTTATAAAAGATGTGCTTAGCGTACTCATTAAAAAAAGAAAAAGTATTGCTGTTGTTTTAGATGAATATGGCGGAACATCGGGTATTATGACTGTTGAGGATATTGTTGAAGAACTGTTTGGTGAAATTGAAGATGAACATGATTCAGTAGATTTAATTGAAGAAGCTTTAGATAAGGAAACGTATATGTTTTCAGCTAGGTTAGAGGTTGATTATATTAATGAAACCTATAAAATTAATCTTCCTAAAAGTGAGAATTATGAAACTTTGGGCGGATTGATTGTAAACCATACCGAAGAGATTCCTGAGCAAAATGAAATTGTAAAAATAGACGATTTTCAATTCACCATTTTAGAGGTTTCAAATACCAAGATTGATATGGTAGAACTTAAATTTTTGGAAGAAGACTGATTTAGTAGTCAGTTGGCAGCATTCAGTAAATCATTTTCTAATTGATAATTAATACAGCTTTGCGTCTTAGCGCCTTTGCGAGAGAATTTTTATCAGTAACAAAACCTAAATAACCCTTTTATTATTAAATAGAAAATGGTATTTTCGCGCACGATATTTTCATCAATTACTAAATAATTGATAATCAATTTAACAAGCTAATTCCCAATAACGGGTTTTTTATAAAAATTTAAATTACAAATGGCAGTTTTAAATAAAATAAGACAACGTTCACTATTCTTAATCTTAATAATAGCCTTAGCGTTATTCTCTTTTGTGTTAGCAGATTTATTTAAAAACAGTGATGCACTTACATCAAAATCACAAAATATTGTCGCTACCATAAACGGTAAGGACATTACGCGTGAAGACTTTTTACAAAAAGTAGAAGCGGCACAACGACAAGCAGGACCTAGTGCTACTAGTACTCAAGTTATGAATAGGGTTTGGGAGCAGGAAGTTAGAAACGCTGTTATGGAAACGCAATATGAAGCTTTAGGAATTAGTGTTGAGCAAGACCAAATGCGTGATTTGTTAAAAACCGCTTTAGCTACAAGTCCTGAGTTTTTAAATGAAGCTGGCTTATTTGATGAAAATAAACTTAATGAATACATAGCAAACTTAAAGGAAACTTCACCAGCTGGATTTGAAAGTTGGGTAAACTATGAAAAACAAATTGCTAACAATGCGTTACAACAAAACTATTTTAATTTAGTAAAAGCAGGTTTAACAGGTACCCTTGCCGAGGGTGAGCTGGAGCACAAATTAGAAAGTAATAAAGTTGATATTAAGTTTGTACAAGTACCATATTCTTCTATTCCAGATAGTATTATTAAAGTGTCTAAATCTGATGTTTCAAACTACATCAATAAAAACAAGAAAAAATACAAAGTTGAAGCTTCAAGGGATATAAGGTTTGTTGAGTTTAAGGAAGAACCAACAGTTGAAGATGAAAATGCTATTAAAGCTGAATTAACAAAACTGCTTAATGATAGCGTTGAATACAACGAAGTAATTAAAGGAAATGACAGCGTAACAGGATTTTTAAATACAAATAACAATGAAGCTTTTGTAAATTCAAATTCTGATATTAAGTTTGATAATCGTTTTGTTTTTAAATCTAGTTTGCCAGCTGCTGTAGCAGACAGTATTTACAATTTAAATGAAGGTGAAGTTTTTGGGCCTTACAAAGACAACGGTTATTTTAAAATAACCAAAGTTGTTGCCGTAAAGCAAATACCAGATTCAGCAAAAGTAAGACACATTTTAATTCCTTATTTAGGTGCCAGAAGCGCAACACCAGAAGTCACTCAAACGGAGGCAGAAGCAAAAGCAACAGCTGATAGCCTTTTGTCTGTTTTGAAATCTAATCGATCAAAATTCCCAGAATTTGTTGCAGAATTTTCATCCGATCAAGGCAGTGTAGAAAATGAAGGACGTTACGATTGGCACCCATATAATACTATGGTTCCAGAATTTAATGATTTTGAATTTGGTGGAAAAGTTGGTGACTTAGGTGTTGTAAAAACAATTTTCGGTTTTCATATTATAGAAATAGAAGGTCAGAAAGACAAAAAGAAAGCTGTACAATTAGGAACGCTTGCCAGAGAAATTGAACCATCTGAAGCTACTATTGATAAAATATTTAGAGATGCCTCAAGTTTTGAGGTAGCCATTGATGAAGGCGATTTTGAAGCGGTTGCAAAAGAAAAAAATTATACAGTTCGCCCAGTAAATGGTATTAAAGTTTTAGATGAAAATATTCCTGGTGTTGGAAACCAAAGACAAATAGTACGTTGGTCTTTTGAAGAAGGTGTTGAAGAAGGCGACACAAAACGTTTTAATATCCCTAATGGCTATGTTATTGCACAATTAGTAGCGAAACACAAAGAAGGACTAATGGCGGTGGAAGATGCTACTGCAAGTGTTATGCCAGCAATAAGAAAGGAAAAGAAAGCAGCGCTTATTAGAGAACGTGTTTCAGCCAAAACCTTAGAAGATTTAGCTAAAGCTGAAAACACTTCAGTAAGAACTGCATCTGCCATAAATATGAAAACACCAACTATTTCTGGAGCTGGTAGAGAGCCGTTAGTTGTTGGTGCTGCTTTTGGATTAAATGAAGGTGAAACATCAAATTTAATTGATGGTGAAAATGGGGTTTATATGATACAAGTCACTAAAACTACTCCTGCGGTAGAATTGGATAACTATCAAGCAGCTGCTAATAGAGTAGAGCAACAAAAATCAGCTGTTGTAACCTCTAAATTATACAATGCTTTAAAAGAAGCTGCGGACATTGAAGATAACAGAGCCAAAACCCAAGTTCAATAGTTTATAAAATTGACAAGTAATAAATTTAAGGCCTCGTTTAACGAGGCTTTTTTTATGCTTTTTATCTACAGAATCATTTTAGTATATGGAATTATAGTTTCAAAACCTTTCGCTTTAAAATAGCTTTCAGGGTTTTCCTTTGATGCGACTAAAACAAAATCGCCACCCCAAGCTCCAAGACTTTTTATGCTTCCTTTAAAATCATTAAAAAGCAAGACTTTTACAGGCGTTTGTTTGGTTATTTTGCCAATAATGGTTTCGTGTTGAGCTATTAAGTTTTCAAACTCTGATAAATGATTGCAAGCAATCATTTTTAAAGTAATATCATTAATACTTGAAATAACAGCATTCAAATTTCCCTTGTTGGCATTATAGTGTTTAATGCCATCTCTACTATTTTGCTTTTTATTTAAGTGAACAAAATAAAGGTGTTCTTTAAAACTAGGATTAAAATGAGACTTTTTTATTTGTCTGTCACCTTGAGCATTGGTGAAATGAAAATATTTTTTCATTGAAAGCACCTTGCGGAGCAAATCGAAAGGTTTTAGTTGATAGGTAATAGGCGTATCATTTTGCGCACAAGCAATATCATAAGCACTGCCGCCAAAAGTATTTTCCAATAGTTTATAAGCATCAATACTAGCCCATTGTGCTACATTGTTTATCAATGTTGAAGAGGTGCCTAAACCCCAATTTTTTGGAAAATCTAATTTTGTAGACACTTTAAATCCCGTTTCTGTTTTTAAAAAATCAGGATTTAACTGTTTTGCAGCAATTAAAATTTGGACCAATCTATTGGAAATGTCATTGCGAGGAGTAGGCGACGTGGCAATCTCTTCAAGGAAAAAAATGTCTTCGAACCAAATATTACCTTTTTCATCTAAACTCTTCCAAATAATTTTAGGTTCACTTATAGCTTCAACAGTTAATGATTGTCCGAATTTAGTTGGAACAGCCAATGACAAAGCACCATCCAACACCACGTATTCACCGGTGAGCAATAATTTTCCGTTACTAGAGAAACTTTTCACTTTTAATTTTTAACTCTTAACTTATTTATAGCTTCAAAAACTGCGCTATGGGTAACGGTGTTAGTTTTGAAATGGGCAATTATTTTTACCTTTTCCTCATCATTAGCCTCAAACTGATTCAAAATATTCATCAAATGCATTTTCATGTGGCCTTGTTGAATCCCCGTTGTTGTTAACGAGCTTAATGCTGCAAAATTTTGGGCTAAACCAGCTACGGCAACTATTTGCATGAGTTCTTTCGCCGATGGGTTATGAAGTAATTCTAATGACAATTTAACTAATGGATGCAAACCAGTAAGTCCGCCAACCGTACCTAAAGCCAATGGAATTTCCATCCAAAATGTAAACATACCATCTTTAATTTTTGCATGCGATAAACTGCTGTACTTTCCATTTTTTGAGGCATAGGCATGTACGCCAGCCTCAACCGCCCTAAAATCGTTTCCTGTAGCTAATACAACGGCATCAATACCATTCATTATACCTTTGTTGTGCGTAACGGCTCTGTAAGGCTCAACGTCTGCAATATTTACAGCTTGTACAAATTTATTAGCAAATGCTTTACCAGTTATGCCGTTGCTTTCTGCCAAATCTTCAACCTTACAACTCACCTCGGCACGTACCAAACAATTGGGGACATAATTAGAAAGAATGCTCATTACTATTTCAATATGCTTTTCTTCCTTAGAAAAATCATCAAAAGCTAAAGCTTCGTTTTTAAATGTTTTGGCAAATTGCTCTAAACAGGAGTTTATAAAATTTGCGCCCATGGCATCTAAGGTTTCAAAAGACGCATGGAGTTGGTAATAGCCATTTATATCGTTGGTTTTATTACGTAATTCAATATCTAAAATACCACCACCACGAGCTTCCATGTTTTTAGTAATGGGCTTTGCCTCGTTTATGAGTTTTGATTTTATGCGAATAAAAAAGGCTTCAAGTTTATTGAAATCGCCATGATACATAAAATGAACTTGCCCAATTTTTGTGGTAGAAATTACTGTAGTTTTAAATCCGCCTTTATCCAACCAAAATTTGGAAGCTTTACTTGCACCGGCAACCACGGAGCTTTCCTCAATAGCCATCGGGATGGTGTAAAGTTTATTATTAATTAAAAAGTTTGGAGCAACCCCCAATGGAAGGTAGTAATTGGTTATGGTGTTTTCAATAAATTCATCATGTAATTGCTGTAATTTTTCGTCGGTATTCCAATATTGTTTTAAAACTCGTTTAGCATCGTTAGGGTTGGAAAAATAGGTATTAACTATCCAATCAATTTTTTTAGATTTTGATAGTTTAGAAAAGCCAGCAATAGTTTTACTCATAAAAATATTAATTTACTGTTGCAAAGATACTACTCTTGGTATGAATATTGAAAATCTAGATTTTCACGCACTATTTAACTGTTAATATTGGTGGTTTTTTGCGTAATTTTTAGTAAACTTGACATCATTTTGAGAAATAAATATCAATTTTAATGAAACATCTATTATTAATTAATCTTTTTATGAAGATAATGTTTGTTTGGATGTTACATGTAACCCTTAAAAAACAATAAATATAATACATGAAATACCTGAAATTCTCCTTTCAAATTTGTCTTTTTGTAACTACAATTTTAACTGCTCAAACAAAAGAAATTACCCTTGAAGATATTTGGAATGGTACTTTTAGAACCGAAAGAATGGATGCGCTGCATTCTATGGCTAATGGACAGCAATATTCCGTTTTAAATTTCGATAGAAATACTAGGGAAACTACGATAGATATTTATGACTATAAAACGTTAGAGAAGGTAAATACCCTTGTGAATTCAGGCGACATTGAAGTACTGGATTATTTTTCGGATTATACCTTTAGTAATGATGAAACCAAAGTTTTGTTGGCTACCAATGAGGAATCTATTTTTAGAAGATCCACACTTGGAAATTATTATGTTTATAATGTTAAAGATGAGTCGTTAACATCGGTTTCAGAAGACAAAATACAAGAACCTACATTTTCACCCGATGGTTTAAAAGTCGCTTACGGACGTAACAATAACTTATATAGTAAAGATTTAATTTCTAATGAAACCACCCAAATAACGTTTGACGGAGAAAAGAATAAAATAATTAACGGCATTACCGATTGGGTTTATGAAGAAGAATTTAAATTTGTTAGAGCTTTTGATTGGAATGCGGCTAGTACTAAAATAGCCTTTATTCGATTTGATGAAACTGAAGTTCCAGAATTTTCTATGGATGTTTATGGCACAGGACTTTATCAAACGCAGCACGTTTTTAAATACCCAAAAGCTGGTGAGGCCAATTCGGTAGTGTCACTTCATATCTATGATTTAGATTCAAATACAACACATCAGGTTAAAGTAAACAAGGCTTATAACGATTTTTATATCCCGCGAATTAAATGGACTAAAGATGCGGATGTTTTAAGCGCGCATTACATGAATAGACATCAAAATGAATTGGATTTATGGTTCATTAATGCTAAAACGAATACCTCCAGTTTAATATTGACCGAGACGGATAAGGCTTATGTTGAAGTTACCGACAACTTAACTTTTTTAAAGGACAATAGCTTTATTTGGACCAGTGAAAAGGATGGCTATAACCATATCTATCATTATTCAAAAGAAGGTGACCTGATTAATCAAATTACTAAAGGAAATTGGGAAGTCACTGATTATTACGGTTACGATGAAAAAACGAATACCATTTTTTATCAATCGGTTGAAAATGGTTCCATAAATAGGGCCGTTTATTCCATTAAATTAAATGGTAGAAATAAAACAAGACTTTCAAAAAAAACAGGTACAAACGCCGCTGCTTTTAGTGCGGATTTTACATATTTTATAAACACCTTTTCCAGCGCAAAAACACCTCCTGAATATAGCTTAAACAATGCATCCTCTGGTAATTTAATAAAAAGTATAAAAGATAATGATGAATTGTCTAAACTACTTTTGGATTATAAAATTTCTGAAAAAGAATTCAGTACCATTAATATTAATGGAAACGATTTGAATATGTGGATGATTAAACCGGCCGATTTTGAAACCAATAAAAAGCATCCTTTATTCATGGTTCAGTATTCTGGTCCTGGTTCTCAAGAAGTCGCAAATCACTGGAATAGTGCCAATGATTATTGGTTTCAATATCTAGCACAACAAGGGTATATTATTGCTTGTGTTGATGGACGCGGAACTGGATTTAAAGGTGCGGCTTTTAAAAAAGTGACCCAAAAAGAACTAGGAAAATATGAGGTTGAGGATCAAATTGAAGCCGCAAAAAAATTAGGTGATTTACCATATATTGATAATACTAGAATTGGAATTTGGGGTTGGAGTTACGGTGGTTTTATGAGTAGTAATTGTTTGTTTAAGGGTAACGATGTGTTTAAAATGGCAATTGCTGTAGCTCCAGTAACAAGTTGGCGTTTTTATGACACCATTTACACCGAACGTTTTTTAGGGACTCCTCAAGAAAATCCTAGGGGATATGATGATAATTCACCAATAAATCATGTCGATAGATTAAAAGGCGATTTTCTTTTAATTCATGGTTCTGCAGATGATAATGTACATGTACAAAACACCATGCGATTAGTAGAGGCTTTAATTCAAGCCGATAAACAATTTGATTGGGCTATTTATCCCGATAAAAAACACAGTATCTATGGTGGCAACACGCGCTTACATCTCTATAAAAAAATGACTAACTTCATACATGAAAAGCTAGGGGATAAAAGTAAGAATGAAAAGAAAAGTGAAATAAAAGTGATTGAGCTTAAACAATAATTATAACTAAAACTAACTAACAATTATATTATATGGCAGCTATTACAAAACAAGAGCATCAAAAAGAATTATTCGGGCATCCAGTAGGACTATATGTTCTGTTTTTTACAGAAATGTGGGAACGTTTTTCTTATTATGGAATGCGAGCAATTTTGGTATTATATCTAGTTCAAACTACTTCAGATGCTAATCCTGGATTAGGATGGACTAATGGAGAGGCTTTAGCGCTTTATGGTTGGTACACCATGTTGGTTTATGTAGCATCAATACCAGGAGGTTGGATTGCCGATAAATTTTTAGGACAAAAAAAATCGGTATTATATGGAGGGATTCTTTTGGTTGCTGGACATAGTGTTTTGGCAATAGAGGAAATGTGGGCTTTTTATACTGGCTTAGGGTTAATTATAGCCGGAGTTGGGATGTTAAAGCCAAATATTTCAACTATGGTTGGAGGTTTGTATAAACAAGGAGATATTAGAAGAGATAAAGGATTTACAATTTTTTACATAGGTATTAATGTTGGTGCTTTTCTTTCTAGTTTAATTGTAGGAACGGTAGGTGAAGTTTATGGGTGGCATTATGGATTTGGTTTAGCAGGCATAGGTATGGCTTTAGGGCTATTACAATATGTTTTAGGTCAGAAACATTTGGCACACGTTGGTAATTTTTTAGGTAAATCTCAAAATGCTGAAGAAAAAGAGGCTATGAATAAGCCTTTGACTAAAGTGGAAAAAGATAGAGTTGTAGTTTTGTTTATATCCTTTTTATTAGTAATAGTATTTTGGGGAGCCTTTGAACAAGCTGGGGGATTAATGAATATTTATGCATCTGAAAAAACGAATAGATTACTTTCTTTTTCATTACCATTCATTGGTAATGAAATTCCGGCATCATGGTTTCAATCTTTAAATGCCATGTTTATAATATTTTTAGGAACCACTGTTGCGGGATATTGGGCAAATAGGAAATTAAAAGGAAAAACAGCTACATCATTATTTAAAATGATTGTTGGTTTAATAATTATGGGAACAGGATTCTTTTTTATGACAGCTGCCGCAGGACAATATGAGACTAATGGGTCTTCTGCTATGTATTGGTTAGTTCTAGCCTATTTATTTCATACAGTAGGTGAATTATGTATATCTCCAGTAGCATTGTCATATATTACAAAATTAGCACCTTTAAAATATGCGTCCCTCATGATGGGGGTTTATTTTGCTATGACTGGATTTGGAAATAAATTAGCAGGATTATTAGGAGAGGCTTCTGAAAGTTTAGGCGAGTATACAATATTTACAGGAATTGCAGTTTTTTGCATATTATTTGGGCTCTTAGTAATGCTTTTCCGTAAGAAATTAGAGATGCTAACCCACGGTGCTGAAGATAATGAAGGAGAGGTTTTAGAACAAGAACCATACGAATTAGCAGATCCGGATATTAATAATTAAAAAACTTCAATGCGCACGGATAGTGAAAAGTTTTTCAAAGACAAAGTATTAGGACACCCTGCTGGGTTGTTTGTTCCCTTTTTTACAGAAATGTGGGAACGTTTTTCATATTACGGGATACGAGCCATTCTGGTAATATTTTTAACAGGGTCGCTTTTAGGTGATAAGCCAGGGTGGGATTGGAGCTCATCAGCGGTATTGTCACTTTTAGGTACTTATGCCATGTTGGTATACCTAACGTCGTTATTAGGTGGTTGGTTAGCAGATAATTAAAATTAAAAGACATGTCAGGAAACTCAACAGATCAATTTTTTAAAAGTACTGTTTTAGGTCATCCATCAGGGCTTTTCGTTTTATTCTTTACAGAAATGTGGGAACGTTTTTCCTATTATGGAATGCGAGCGTTATTAGTTTTGTTTTTAACAGCTTCCTTACTTGATGAAGGTTGGGGTTGGCCTCGTGAACATGCCATGGCGTTGTTTGGCTCTTATGTGGGGCTAGTGTATCTATCAACCATGATGGGTGGTTATTTTGCTGATAAAGTAATTGGCTTTAGGTGGGCAGTAGTGGTTGGAGCGCTTTTGATGACATTGGGGCATGCTTCAATGGCAGCTGAAACGGAGTGGTCAATTTATCTTGGTTTGGTGCTTTTAGTATTTGGAAATGGGTTTTTTAAACCGAACATGACGTCTATTATCTCGGAAATGTATAAAGACAGACCAGAAAAAAAAGATGGGGCTTATACCATTTTTTATATGGGTGTTAATGCAGGCGCCTTTTTGGGCATATTGCTTTGTGGGTATTTAGGAGAAAAAGTAGGGTGGAGTTTAGGCTTTGGATTAGCCGGAATTTTCATGTTTTTTGGATTAATTCAATTTTGGTTGGCGCAAAATATTTTTGGAGATATTGGTTTGAAACCTATAAAAAATGATGCAAATTCTATTGAAGCCTTAGATAATGATAAGCGTGTGCCTTTTACTTCGTGGCAATTAGGTTTGATTTTATTAATGGTGTTATTAGGTTTGGTTTGGATTATAAACGCTCCAGCAACTACCATCACCAATGGTAGGATAAATTTGTTTTCTTTTTTAGGAGAAAATGGTAATAACATGGCTATTTCAACGGCTTTAGGGTTATTTCTTGTTTTGTTAGTATATAGGTTTACCCAATATTCTAAAATAACAAGAGAAAAGTTAATTGCTGTTTCCTTTTTTGCGCTTTTATCGATATTCTTTTGGGCTATTTTTGAGCAATCGCCAGGAACATTAACTATTTTTGCAAGAGATTATACTGATAGAACATTAGATGGGTCATCAGCAACTGTTTTTAGAATAGTGAATTCCTTAATGGCAATTATTCCCCTCGGCATTATTACCTATGTTTTATTTTTACTGTTCAAACTATTATAAAACTTAAACTTAATATTATGTTTGCCCA